>JAPYPO010000037.1 GCA_029937645.1 Candidatus Hydrogenedentota bacterium | reverse complement strand
TTCAATCTCATTGGCTCCGGTCGCCGACGGGTCCATATGGGTAATCTCGGTTTTAGTGTTTCGACGGTATTTCGTCTGGAAGCCACCGATGGGATCGAAACTCTCCAACGCGAACCCGGCTGGATCAATGTGGTTGTGGCAGTTTACGCACACTTCCTCATCGCGGTGCCTGTCGAGCTGTTCGCGGATCGTGGTCGTGCCCCGCGTATCCGGTTCGTCGACGACGACGGTTGCGGGCGGCGGAGCGGGGGGTTGGCCGAGCAGATTAGTCACGACAAAGTTGCCGCGCTTCACCGGCGAGGTCACCGTTCCATTCGCGGTGATCTTGAGGATGCTGGCATTCGTCAGAACGCCTCCACGGGGACTGTCGTCAGGCAATGTCACTTTACGCATATGCTGTCCCACGACCCCGGGGATGTCGTAATGTTCCGCGAGCCGCCGATTCAAAAATGTAAAGTCTGAGTCAATGAGGTTGGTGAGGCTCAGGTCTTCCGCGATCAATTCCGCGAAGAACAACTCGGTTTCCTGGACGATCGACTTATGCAATAGATCGTCATATTCCTTATAGAGTTTCGTGTCCGGAGTGGTCGCGCCAATCTCGCGGAGCCTCAATGTCTGGCCGAGAAAATCCTTGACGAAGCGCATCGACTTTTCGTCATCCAGTAGGCGATCGACTTGCTGCTCAAGAACCTTAGGGTCGGACAACCGGCCCTCGCGCGCCAGTTGGAAGAGTTCCTCGTCCGGCATGCTTTTCCACAAAAAATAAGACAGCCGCGTGGCCAGGGCAAATTCATTTAACTCGCCGGGAGCGCCTCCGTGGGTTAGGAACTGTGGGGCACTTAGGATGGCGCGAAGCGGAACGCGCGCAACATCAACGAAGTCACGCCCCTCGGCAATCGCAGGCTCCGCCAAACGGGTATAGGCCTCCAACTCGCCTTCTTCAAGGGGGCGCCGAAACGCAAGGGGCGCGAAGCGCGCGACAATCTCGGAAACGTGCTCGATGGGCTCTTTAGTGAGTTTGATATCGAAGAGGCCATCTTCCTCACCGAAGTATCTGGGGGTAATTCGTTCGACAAACTCGACGCCCGGCAGCAGTTTCCGTGTGCTTGGAGGCGGCCATATTTCGTGGAGCGGACCCTCGATACTGAGCGACTTAATCGCGACACCTTCGCCGGCGTATGCCCTGGCGTCATCAACCGCCCCGGCACCTTTTCCATCTAACTGAGGAGCCAAGTCGATGGCGGAGGGGTTCAGGAAGTCGAAGGGCTGCAAATACACGGTGGCTTCGAGTGTTCGAGGTTTCTCATTGGGGTAGAGGTCAATCGCCCCAATCTGCTCCATGATGCCCAAGGTGTCGTTTCCGAGTGTGAGGGTCATCGTCACCGGCGATGTTGCCTGGTAGGCGTACCCTTCGACCCGAACGGTGTAGAGGCCCGGATAGCCTATATAAAACCCAGATCGGTAGGTCGCCAAGATCCAGTCAGCGTCGAAAAACATGGCCATCGCGTCGTCGATCGTTATACTGAACTGTCCGCCGTGTTGCACCGGCCTGTCATCCCACATCGCGGCCCACGGGGAAGTCAGGTAGCCGGCGTACCGTTTTTCTATCGGCGGACGCTTCCCGAGACGGATAGCGGCGTTGAGCGCCTTATCGGAAATCTCCAGATACTTCGTTGCATGCATTGACGAGAACCGCTGCTCTGACGCGACCGTATCAAAACTGGCAGAGTCGTTTTCCGCGGGCAGTTCTCCGGCCACCCTATTGTGAATCCCGAGCAGATCGTGGAGGGTATACTCGTATTCGAGCCGTGTGAGACGGCGCAAGGCAACGCGTTGGTTTTGCCGAGCAGCAAGATTTGCTTCGAGCATCGCGCTCTTCATCGAGGCGAGCGTCTTTTCAAGTATGGCCCTTTTGGGCCTCGGCTCTGAACGGGGCGGCATTTCACGGCCCTGAACTCGATCAAATATTCTTACCATCCGACGAAACGCATCGGGGTTCGTCAGATCGTAATCCAGGTTTTCCATATTAAGCGGCGTCTTCGTTTCCGCATCGTGGCAGCGAATGCAAGACGCCTCGATCAGGGACTGGAGATCGGCCTCAAAGCTTTGGGCCGAAGCGAGGCCGGAAATGAAGCAAGCAAACGAGAAAAGGGTGGGGACCGTCCTTATCATAGAGTAAAGGATCCTATTCTTTTCGACATTAGACACCTGTACGCAGCATAGCACAGATCGAAGCGGTGTCACGCGCTCCGCATAAAGGGTGAGCGCTACTTTCGCACAGGGCAATAATCTAGATAGTTCCTGTTGCGAAAAGGCTTCTGGAAACCTTCCGCCGCGAAAAAACCACCACTTTTGTTATCCTGTCAAAGCTCTTTGTGACTGCCTAATTTGTACCTGTTTCGGAATGGACACAATTCCAGAATCATAGAGCCGTTCTGTCATCCTAGGCGTGGCGAAGGATCTCTTACAGAAAGCGAGTCAATAGATTGAAGAGGTTCTTCGCTTTGCTCAGAATGACCGCCTTATCCTTATTCCGCGCTGAAAACCGCTTTCCGAAACAGGAACAAATTAGTGGTTTAGACGGCAATTTGTCCCGAAGGGACAACGGGTTGTAGCCGGGGGATGAGCGAAGCGATTCCCCCGGTCACCGTTCTGCACTCACTATTTCTCCGAAGGAGAAACGGCGGCGGAGATCTCAACGCGAACATCATTGTTTTGCCGAAGACCAACTTTATCGATTAGGCCCTCAAGGCGAACTGAGAATAGCTCCATTCACCGGCCGGGCAATAGCCGCCGCATCCTCTTCGAGGAAGTTTATCTGGAGGGGCTTTGACCGGGGGAATCGCGTTGCTCATCCCCCGGCTACATGCCGCTGTCCCTTCGGGACAGGGTCTTTTTCCAAACGTTCAGCGTGGGCATCTTCACCGTCTCGCTACGGAAACCCACGAGATACCCACGCTAAGTTCCTTGAAGACGACCGAGGCTATTTAGGCCGGAACCCTTTGCTCGCGCCTCCTGTCACCTACTTGCGCCTCCTACCAACTCATCGCGCCCGTACTCTGTGCAAACGAATCTGTTTCTATCCCCATCGTGTTAAGCATGGTGAGGAACAGGTTACACAGTGGCGCGTTGTCGTCCTCGTCGTGCGTGATATACGTGCCATGGTTAAGCCCGCCGCCCGCCAAGAAGATGGGAAGATTTTGCGAAATGTGGGCGTTGGCATTGCCGAGGTTGCTGCCAAATAGCACCTGCGTATTGTCAAGCAGGTTGCCGCCCGCTTCTTTCTTTTGCTTCAATTGGGTCAGGAGACGGTCAAAGCAATTCACCAATTTACACTCAATTTTTCGCAACTGAACGATACTCTCTGGATCTTTCCCGTGGTGGGACAGGGTGTGATGCTCGCCCGTAACGCCTTCTACCTTCGGCACGACCTTGTGGTCATGAATCATCAACGTCACCACGCGCGAGGAGTCTGTCTGGACAATCAGGGGAATCATGTCCAGCAGCAATTGGATCTTGGCAATGAGTTCGGCACTGTCCCCGATATCCACCGGAGGCTCATCATCGATGGCCGGCTTCGGTGTATCGATCCATCCCTGGGCTTCCGTAATGTCCTTTTCCGCCTTACGAATCGCCTCGAAATACTCCTCCAGCTGCTGTTTGTCTCCCGAACTCCCGCGGCGTTTGAGAACCTCCATCCGGGCCATGAGCGCGTCGAGGATGCTTTGCCCATCACCTAGATTCCGATTTTGTTGTGCCACTTCCTCGGGATTCCCCTGCAAGAACAATCGGGAAAACAGTTTCGATGGTTCCTTCATACCCGGAATCATAACGCCGCTGCTCGAGTAGGACTGACTCTGTTCCATGGCGCTACCGAGCACCACCGACGGGAACCGGGTAACATACCCCAACGTGTTCGCGGCGACTTGGTCAACCGATATACTATTGCGAAATCCATCCAATCCAGGATTCCGCGCCGCTGACAACCACGTCATCTCGCACGCGTGGGGTTGACGGCCTCCTCTTTGTCCCTTGTGGGCGAGCCCCGAGAAGAGCGTGAAATCGTTCTTATGCTCTTTTAGAATTTCCAGGTATTCGGTCATCTCGTAGTCGGCCCCAGCGGTTTCAGGGAACAACGACTGCTTGTGCAATCCCAGCGTATTGCAGATAGTCACCATCCGCTTTGGGGGCGCAGCCGTAGCAGCGCTGGCTATCGCGGGGCTCATGCTCTCCAATAACGGGAGTGCCACCGCGACTCCAGCGGCTTTAAGAAAGGTACGTCGATCAAGTGGCTTAAACATCGCTATTTGCTCCTAAATAGGTCGCTTTGCACAATGGCGTGAATGATGGACCGGACCGGATACCCATCGTTCTTGCTCCGATCAAGAATTTGCGATAAATCGCCCCGATCAGCGAACTGGATTTCGCCTCCTGTTCCGTAGCTCACCAGTTGCGAGACGAAGTGTCGGACAATTTCATCCTCCTGCTTGAGCAAGAGTTGTTTGTATTCATGTATTCCGGCGAATGCATCCCCATCTTCGGTGATGCCGCTCGCATCCACGTCCAGCCAGGTGTCCCGTTTCCCGGTTGTCCGGTATTTATCCCGAAATTTTCCGATGGGATCAAAGCTCTCCAAGGCGAAGCCGGGTGGGTCAATATGGTTGTGGCAACTTGCGCAGGTTTCGAGGTTCCGATGCTTGTCCAATTGCTGGCGAATGGTCGTTGAGCCCCGCGTATCGGGTTCCTCGATAACCACGTTGGGCGGAGGAGGACTGGGGGGCTCGCCCAGTATATTCGAGACGATAAAATTGCCGCGTATCACGGGCGAGGTCGTATTGCCATCCGCGGTTATCCTAAGGATGCTCGCCTGCGTCAGGAGGCCCCCACGGGGACTGTCCTCGGGCAGCGTCACTTTCTGCATGTTCTGGCCCCAGACCTCTGGAAGGCCATAGTGTTTCGCTAACCGGCGATTCACAAAGGTGAAGTCGGAGTCGATGAGATTCCGGGCGCTCAGGTTTTCCTTAATCAATTCCGCGAAAAAGAACTCCGTTTCCAAAGGCATCGCCCGGCCCAACACGGGGTCATATTCCCGATAAATCTTCTTGTTGGGATTGGACGCAGCGACATCGCTGAGCTTGAGCCACTGTGCGAGAAAATCCTTCACGAAGCGCTGGGACTTTTTGTCATCCAGTAGACGATCTACCTGTTGCTTAAGCACCTCAGGTTCGGACAGCATGCCAAACAGGGCCAGTTGCATCAGTTCCTCGTCGGGCATGCTCTTCCAGAGGAAATAGGAGAGGCGCGTCGCCAGCGCAAAATCATCCAACGGGCCTGGGTCGCCAACGTGGTACAGGAACTCTGGCGCACTTAGGATCGCGCGCAATGGAACGCGTGCCGCCTCAAGGAAATCGTAGCCCTCCGCTGTAAATGGCTCGGCCAGGCTAACGAAAAATTCGACTTCGCCTTCACGCGCTGGACGTCGAAACGCAAGGGGGACAATCCGTTTGACGATGTCCCTAACATGATCGATAGGCTCTTTCGTGAGCTTGACCTCGAAGCTCCCCTGCTCCTCTTTCGAGTATTGCGGGCCTTCGCGTTCGATTATATCGAGGCCGGTCAGCAAGTCATGCGTGCTCGGCGGTGGCCAGGTATCGGCGAGGGGACCATCAAAGGCGAGCCACTTGATTGCAACACCTTCACCGCCGTAGGTCAACGCGCGGCCTTCGGCCTCGCCGAAGCCAGGGCCGTCCTTCGACCCACCCAGATCGTAAGGGTTCGGGTACACGAAGTCGTCTGGCTCCAAATAGGTGATAAGTTCCACGACCTTCGTTTCATCTGCACGGATATCGAAGGCCCCAATCATCCTGGAACTACTCTTATTATCGTTCGTCTGCTGAAACGTTACGGTAACAGGGGAATACGCTTGATACGCATAGACTTCCGCCGTAACGCGATACAGGCCCGGGTACTCCAGCCTGAATCCACAACATCCGTATTTTTCCCAATTGGGAATGCGATCCGTTCTTAATCCATCCTGAAAAAAGACGAAAATACCGATCGCATCGGGCAACCGCTTAATCAGCCCCACGGCGGCGCCATCGCCCTCAAACCAGGTGTCGACATAGGGAGAAGTAAGGTAATCAAAGACGTGAGGTCCGTCCAGCTGACGTTTGCCAAGTACGATGGCCGAGTCGAGCGCGCGATCGGCGTTCTCCAAATACTTCCGCACATGGACCGCCGACATCTGCTGGCCGTCCGCAATCGTATCGAAATCGGCGATCTCTACACCCCCAGGGATCCATTTCCCCAAGGGGTCGGGAATGTCCAGCAGATCCTGAAGCGTGTATTCGTATTCGATCCGCGAAAGACGGCGCAAGGAAACGCGCTGGTCTTGGCGGGCGGCAAGATTGGCTTCGAGCAACGCGCTCTTCGTCGAAGCCAGCGCTTTATTAACCAGGGCTCTCTTCGGCCTAGGCTCCGACCGAGGGGGCATCTCACGATCCGCGACCTTGTCGTAGAGCTTCACCATCTGGTGAAACGCGCTGGGATCAGCGAGATCGTAGCTCAGCTCCTCCATATTCAGCGATGTCTTCGTTTCCGCATCGTGACAGTGAATACACGATGTGTCAATCAGGGACCGGACATCGGCCTCGAAGGTTTGCCCGAACGCGGTACCCGAAACGAAGCAAGAAAATAAGATAGCGGCTGAGAAGGATTTTAGCATGGTGGCAATAATTCCAAAAGTTGTATCAAATGTGAGTCAATACACGAGCTATTTGCGTCTGAATAGGTTACTTTGCACAATGGCGTGAATGATGGACCGAACCGGATACCCGCTATCGCGAGTCTGCTCGATGATTTTTGACACTTCCTCTCGATCCGCGAATTCAATTTCGCCTCCCGTGGCATAGACTACGAGTTGCGAGATAAAGTGACTCGCGATTTCATCTTCTTGCTCCAGCAAGAGTTCTTTGAAATCTTGTATCCCGGAGAAGAATTCCCCGTGTTCCGTGTTGCCGCTCGCGTCAACGTCCAGCCACGTTGTTGAGTCGCTGGTCGTCCTGTATTTCGTCCGAAATCTGCCGATGGGATCGAAGCTTTCCAACGCAAATCCCGGAGGGTCAATGTGGTTGTGACAATTCGCGCAGGTCTCAAGGGTGCGATGCTTGTCCAGTTGTTCGCGAATCGTCGTTGTTCCCCGCGTATCGGGCTCTTCAATAGTCACGTCTGCCGGCGGCGGATTTGGCGGTTGGCCGAGTAGATTAGTCACGACAAAGTTGCCGCGCTTCACGGGCGAAGTCACCGATCCGTTCGCGGTCAGTTTGAGAATGCTGGCCTGAGTCAGGACGCCTCCACGGGGACTATCCTCGGGCAACATTACTTTCCGCATCTGCTGCCCCTCAATCCCCGAAATGCCGTAGTGTTCCGCCAGGCGGCGATTCAAGAATGTAAAGTCCGAGTCGATTATATTCTTAACCGGCAGATTTTGTGCAATCAATTCCGCGAAGAACAACTCGGTTTCCTGTGGTAGCGCTCGGTTTAGCACGTCATCGTATCCGCCATAAAGCCTCTCGTCAGGAGTGGTCGCGGCGATCTCGCGGAGCCGCAGCCACTGGCCGAGAAAATCCTTGCCAAAGCGCATCGACTTTTCATCATTCAGCATGCGGTCCACTTGCTGCTCAAGCACTTCAGGGTCCGACAACATGCCAAAGAGCGCCAGCTTAAAAAGTTCTTCGTCCGGCATGCTTTTCCACAAGAAATACGACAGCCGTGTCGCCAAGGCGAAGTCGTCCAATCCACCGGGGAGCCCGCCGTGGAGCAGAAAGTCAGGTGAACTCAAAATGGCGCGGAGCGGAATGCGGATGACCTCGGCAAAGTCTCGGCCCTCTGCAATTGCGGGCTCGGCCAATCGGGCATAGAACTCCACCTCGCCTTCTTCGGTCGGACGCCGAAACGCAAGGGGGGCAAGCCGCGCTACAATGTCGATGACATGTTCGATGGGCTCCTTCGAGAGCTTCATATCGAAGGCAACGCCCCCGCTGTCTGGAGATTCCCGTTCGGATAACTCGACGCCGGTCAGCAATTGCCGCGTGCTCTGAGGCGGCCACGTTTCAACGAGGGGGCCTTGGATCGTAAGTGACTTAAACGCAAGGCCCTCGCCCTCGTACGCTTTCGCGCCGCCCTCGGTATGCTCGACCGTGATTCCATTTGGCGGCAGATCCAACTCGGCCATCGTCGGATAAATGAAGTCTTCCGGTTTCAAGAACGTGGTGAACTCGATGGATCGAGCTTCGTCGGGAAGTAGATCCAAGGCGCCGAGCAACTTCGTTCCGCACCCTTCTTGCTTCGTGTGTCCCTGAATGAGTAACAACGTCATGGAGGTTTCTGCTCGATACGCGTAGGCTTCAGCCGTGATGCGGTAAAGGCCGGAGTACGGCACCGAATATCCATAGTTGTCGGTTCTCAGGGTCCAGCAATTATCCTGAAATATGCCGACGGCGTCGTCCAGCTTCAGAATGATTTGTCCGCCTTCCTCTCGCGGCTTGTCATACGACTCCTCGAGATACGGAGCATTCATGAAGTCAAACACATACGGTTCACGGAGCGGCCGCTTGCCGAGTCGGATCGCCGAGTCGAGCGCGTGATCGGCTGTTTCTAAATAGGTCCGCACATGGATGCGCGAGATGCGCTGGCCTGCCGCGACAGTATCGAAATCGGCAGCCCTGACATCCGCGGCCAGCAATTTCCCTAGTTCATCATGAATCCCCAGCAGATCGTGTAGGGTGTATTCGTATTCAACCCGCGAGAGACGGCGCACGGCAACACGTTGGTTTTGCCGAGCGGTGAGATTCGCTTCGAGCAGGGCGCTCTTCATCGAAGCGAGCGCTTTTTCGAGCATAGCCCTTTTGGGCCTGGGCTCTGAGCGGGGCGGCATTTCGCGGTTCTCGATGCGATCATAGATCCGCACCAACTGGCGAAACGCGCCGGGCTTCGCTAGATCGTAGTCCAGGGTCTCCATATTGAGCGGCGTTTTTGTCTCCGCATCGTGACAGCGAATACACGACGCGTCAATCAGAGTCTGGACATCGGCCTCGAAGGTTTGCGCGAATGCGGCGCCCGAAACGAAGCAACAAAACAAAACAATGGCTGAGATGGTCTTAAGCATAAAGTCAGTGACTCTAATTTTTTTCGATATTCTTTCTGTTATGTGAAGGACAGTGCCCCAGGCGTTTCAGGAAACAATGACTGCTTGTGCAAGCCCAACGTATTACAGATAGTCACCATCCGCTTTGAGGTTTCCGTAGCGGCTCTGACCAGTGCGGGGCTCACGCTCTCCAAAAGGGGTAACGCCACCGCGACTCCAGCGGCTTTAAGGAAGGTGCGTCGCTCCATAGGGCGAAACATAGCTATTTGTTCCTAAACAGATTGCTTTGCGCGACCTTGTGAATGATGGTCCGCACGGGATACCCACTATCGCGAGTCTGCTCGATGATTTTTGACACTTCCTCTCGATCCGCGAACTGAATGTCGCCTCCCGTGGCATAGACTACGAGTTGCGAGATGAAGTGACTCGCAATTTCATCCTTCTGCTTGAGCAAGAGATCCTTAAAATCTTGTATTCCGGAGAAAGGTTCCCCGTGCTCCGTGAAACCGCTCGCGTCAACATCCAGCCAGGTCTTCGAGTCGTTTCTTGTCCGGTACTTCGTCCGAAACCGGCCGACGGGATCGAAGCTTTCCAACGCGAATCCCGGAGGGTCAATATGGTTGTGGCAGTTTGCGCAGGTCTCAAGATTGCGATGCTTGTCCAACTGTTCGCGAATCGTCGTCGCTCCCCGTATGTCAGGTTCCTCGATGACGACGTCTGTCGGCGGCGGATTTGGCGGTTGGCCGAGTAGATTGGTCACGACAAAGTTGCCGCGCTTTATGGGCGAAGTCACCGATCCGTTCGCGGTCAGTTTGAGAATGCTGGCCTGAGTCAGGAGGCCTCCACGGGGAACTATCCTCGGGCAACATTACTTTCCGCATCTGCTGCCCCTCAATCCCTGGAATGTCGTAGTGTTCCGCCAGTCGGCGATTCACGAATGTAAAGTCCGAGTCAACAAAATTCCGGACACTGAGGTCGTTCGCAATCAATTCCGCGAAGAACAACTCCGTTTCCTGTGGTAGCGCCCGGTTCAGCACGTCATCATATTTCCCATAGAGTCCCTCGTCGGGATTGGTCGCGGCGATCTCGCGGAGCCGCAGCCACTGGCCGAGAAAGTCTTTGACAAAGCGCATCGACTTTTTATCGTTCAGCATGCGGTCCACTTGCTGCTCAAGCACTTCAGGGTCCGACAACATGCCAAAGAGCGCCAGTTGAAACAGTTCCTCATCCGGCATACTTTTCCACAGGAAATAGGACAGGCGTGCCGCCAGCGCAAAATCATCCAACGTGCCGGGGACGCCGCTGTGGATCAGGAACTCCGGCGCGCTCAGAATGGCGCGGAGCGGAATGCGGATAATCTCGGAAAAGTCTCGGCCCTCTGCAATCGCGGGCTCGGCCAATTGGGCATAGAACTCTACCTCGCCTTCTTCGGTCGGACGCCGAAACGCAAGGGGGGCAAGCCGCGCGACGATTTCAGTGACATGTTCGATGGGTTTCTTCGTCAGTTTCATATCAAAGGCAACGCCCGCGCTGTCTGGAGATTCCCGTTCGACGAACTCAACGCCGGTCAGCAACTGCCGCACACTCTCGGCTGGCCAGGTTTCGACGAGGGGACCTTGGATGGTAAGTGACTTAAATGCGAGGCCCTCGCCCTGGTAGGATTTTGCGCCGCCCTCGGTAAACCGGACTTCTATTCCGTTCGGAGGCAAGTCCAACTCGGTCATGGTCGGGTACAGGAAGTCGTCCGGTTGTAAGAACGTGGTGAACTCGATGGTTCGCGCTTCATCGGGCACGAGATCCAAGGCACCGAGCAATCTCGATCCGCCTTGCTTCTTGTTTCCCTGAATGAGCACCATCGTCATGGAGGTTTTTGCCCGATACGAGTAGGCTTCCGCTGTAACGCGGTACAGGCCGGGGTACGGCACCGAATATCCATATGAACTGGTTTTCAGGGTCCAACAATTATCCTGAAATATGACGATGGCGTCGTCCAGCTTCATAATAATTTGTCCGCCGATCGCACGCGGCTTGGTATACCACGCATCGAGATACGGAGCATTCATGAAGTCAAACACAAACGGCTCACGGAGCGGACGCTCGCCGAGTAGGATCGCCGAGTCGAGCGCATGATTGGCAGTATCGAGATACGTTTGCACATGGATGGGCGAGATGCGCTGGCCCGCCGCGACCGTATCGAAAAGAGCGGCTTTGACATCCGCAGCCAGCAATTTCCCTAGTTCATCACGAACTCCGAGCAGGTCGTGGAGGGTGTATTCGTATTCGGACCGCGTCAGACGGCGCACCGCAACGCGCTGGTTTTGCCGAGCGGCGAGATTCGCTTCAAGGAGGGCGCTCTTCATCGAAGCGAGCGTGTTTTTAACCAGGGCTCTCTTGAGCCGGGGCTCCGAACGGGGCGGCATTTCGCGGTTCTCGATGCGATCATAGATCCGGACCAACTGGCGAAACGCGCCGGGATTCGCCGGATCGAAATCCAGGTTCTCCATATTGAGCGGCGTTTTTGTCTCGGCATCGTGACAGCGAATGCACGACGTATCGATGAGGGACTTTAGGTCTGCCTCGAACCCTTGCGCGAACGCGGCGCCGGAAGCGATGCACCCAGAGGAAAGGAGGGCTGATAAGGTCCGCAGCATGGAGATATGAATCCTAGTCTACTTCGAGAGTTTCTACCCGTGCCGAATGTCCCTAGCCCGCTCCGTACTTCGAGCGCTCCTGAAGAGCGATTACCGTTTGCCAATACGTCTTACCAACTCAACGTGCCCGTGCTTTGAGCAAAGGAGTCTGTCTCTACCCCTAACTGGTTCAACATGGTCACAAACAAGTTGCAGAACGGCTCGTTATCATTTTCGTCATGCTTAATGTAGCTGCCGTGGTCGAATCCACCGCCGGCCAGTAGCACGGGCAAGTTGTGCGGATCGTGAGAATTACCATTGCCGAGGTTGCTACCGAACAGAACCATGGTGTTGTCGAGCAGGCTGCTTTCGCCCTCGTTGTTTTCTGTAAGATTCGTCAAGAAACTGTTGAAGGATTCCATGAGTTTGACTTCGATCTTTCTCAATTCGACGATCTTTTCCGGGTCTTTCCCGTGGTGAGACAGGCCGTGGTGCGAACCCGTAACGCCGTCCACCTTCACGGACCCGTGGTCACGGTCGATCAGCATCGTAACCAGGCGCGATGAGTCGGTCTGGATAATCAAGCTCGTCATGTCCATGAGCAACTGAGTTCTCTCGATGAGATCTTCGCGGTCAGGATACTCCACGGGTGTCTCACGGGCGACAACAGGCTTCGGTGTATCCAGCCATGACTCCGCCTTGGAAATGTCTTTTTCCGCTTTGCGGACCGATTCGAAGTAGGTGTCCAGTTGCTCCTTATCCCCCGCGCTAATGCGACGGTGGAGGCTCTTCGTCCGGGTCATGAGCGCATCGAGGATGCTCCGTCCGGAACTCATATTCCGTTTCTGCTTTTCGACTTCCCGCTGGTTCCCCTGGAGAAAGAGTTGGGAAAAAAGCCGTGCCGGATGGCTCTCGGCCGGGATCATAACGCCGGAGCTTGAAACGGACAGGCCCTTCTCCTCCCAGCTACTGAGGGAAATGGATGGAAAGCGGGTCACGTAGCCGAGTTTCTCGGCCGCGACCTGATCGAATGAAACGCTGTTTTTGAAGTCGCCGTTTCCCGGATTCCGGGCCGATGTTAGCCAGGTCATTTCGCACGAATGGGGGCAGACGCCTCCGAACTGATCCTCATGCGCGAGCCCGTTTATCAGCGTAAAATTCTTCCGGTGTTCCTTCACGATTTCCAGGTATTCCGTCAGTTCATAATCCGACCCTGTTTCTTCGGGCCAGAAGGACGGCGGGTGCAAGCTCAGGGTGTTGCAGATAGCCACCATTCGCTTGGGGGGCGCAGCCGTAGCAGCGCTCGCTATCGTCGGGCTCATGGACTCCAACAGCGGTAGCGCCAACGAGACGCCGGCAGCTTTCAGAAAGGTGCGTCGATCAAGCGGCTTAAACATGGCTACTTACTCCTAAATAGGTTGCTCTGCGTAATAGCGTGAATGATGGACCGGACCGGATACCCATCGTCTTTGGTCCGATCAAGGATTTGCGACAACTCGTCCCGATCAGCGAACTGGATTTCGCCTCCTGTTGCGTAGCTCACCAGTTGCGAGACGAAATGACCGACAATCTTATCCTCCTGCTTGAGCAAGAGTCTCTTGTAGTCTTGTATTCCCGCGAATGCATCCCCATCTTCGGTGATGCCGCTCGCATCCACGTCCAGCCAGGTGTCCCGTTTCCCAGTTGTTCTGTATTTATCCCGAAATTTCCCGATGGGATCAAAGCTCTCCAAGGCGAATCCGGGTGGGTCAATATGGTTGTGGCAGCTTGCGCAGGTTTCGAGGTTGCGATGCTTGTCCAATTGCTGCCGGATGGTCGTCGAGCCCCGCGTGTCGGGTTCCTCGATAACCACGTTGGGCGGCGGCGGACTGGGGGGTTCGCCCAGTATATTCGAGACGATGAAATTGCCGCGTATCACGGGCGACGTCGTATTGCCATCTGCGGTTATCCTAAGGATACTTGCCTGGGTCAGGAGGCCGCCACGGGGACTGTCCTCAGGCAACGTCACTTTTCGCATGTTCTGGCCCCAGACCTCTGGAAGGCCGTAGTGTTTCGCTAACCGGCGATTCACGAAGGTGAAGTCGGAGTCGATTATATTTCGCGCGCTCAGGTTTTCCTTAATCAACTCCGCGAAAAAGAGCTCCGTTTCCAAGGGGATCGCCCGACCCAACACGGGGTCAAATTCCCGATAAATCTTCTTGTTGGGATTGGCCGCATCGACGTCGCTAAGCTTGATCCATTGTGCGAGAAAATCTTTAACGAAGCGCTTGGACTTCTCGTCATCCAGTAAGCGATCCACCTGTTGCTTAAGCACCTCAGGTTCGGACAGCATGCCGAACAGGGCCAGTTGCATCAGTTCCTCGTCGGGCATGCTCTTCCACAGGAAATAGGAGAGGCGCGTCGCCAGCGCAAAATCATCTAACGGGCCGGGGTCGCCGATGTGGTACAGGAACTCCGGCGCGCTTAGGATCGCGCGTAATGGAACGCGTGCCGCCTCGACGAAATCATAGCCCTCCGCTGTAAATGGCTCGGCCAGGCTGACGAAAAATTCGACTTCGCCTTCCCGCGCTGGGCGTCGAAACGCAAGCGGGACAATCCGTTTGACAATGTCCTCGACATGTTCGATAGGCTCTTTCGAGAGCTTGACCTCAAAGCTCCCCTGCTCCTCCTCCGAGATTTGCGGCCCGTTACGTTCGATAATCTCGACGCCGCTCAGCAATTCGTGTGTGCTCGGCGGTGGCCAGGTGTTGACAAGGGGGCCATCAAAGGCGAGCCACTTGATGGCAACGCCTTCACCGCCGTAGGTCATCGCGCGGCCTTCGGCCTCACCGAAGCCTGGGCCCTCCTTCGGGCTTCCCACATCGTATGGGGTTGGGTACACGAAGTCGTCCGGCTCCAAAAAGGTGATAAATTCAATGATCTTCGTTTCATCGGCATGGAGATCGAAGGCGCCAATCATCCGGGACGTGCTCTTCTTATCGTTCGTCTGCTGAAGCGCTAAGGTGACAGGGGAATACGCTTGAAACGCATAGACTTCCGCCGTAATACGATACAGGCCCGGGTACTCCAGCCTAAAGCCGCAACATCCATCTTTATCCCACTGCGGGATGCGATCCGTTCGTATTCCATCCTGAAAATTGATAAACAGGCCGATCGCATCGGGTAACTTTTTGAGCAGCCCCCCGGCGAAGCCGTCGTCTATAAAATAGCGGGTGGGATAGGGGGCATTGACATAATCAAAGACGTGAGGACCATCCAGTTGACGTTTGCCGAGTACGATGGCCGAGTCGAGCGCGCGATCAGCGTTCTCCAAATACTTCCGTATATGAAACGCCGACATCTGCTGGCCGTCCGCGATGGTATCGAAATCGGCGACCTCTACACCCCCAGGGATCCATTTTCCCAAGGGGTCAGGAATGTCCAGCAGATCCTGAAGCGTGTATTCATATTCGATCCGCGAAAGACGGCGCAAGGAAACACGCTGGTCTTGCCGGGCGGCAAGATTGGCTTCGAGCAATGCGCTCTTCATCGAAGCGAGCGTCTTATTAACCAGAGCCCTCTTCGGCCGAGGCTCCGAGCGGGGAGGCATCTCACGATTCGCAACCTTGTCATAAAGCTTCACCATCTGGCGAAACGCGCCGGGATCAGCGAGATCGTAGCTCAACTCCTCCATATTCAGCGGAGTCTTCGTCTCCGCATCGTGACAGTGGATGCACGCTGAGTCGATCAGGGACTTGACGTCGGCCTCAAACCCTTGCGCAAACGCGACGCCCGAAACGAAGCAACATGACGAAATAATAAGAGGAACAATTTTTATCATAACGGCTTTAAGAATCCTGGTCTGAACGACGTTAGACCGCAACATATAGCATAACACAGACTAGCCAACGTGGATGCACACGGCCTTCGTTTCTGTATATAACTCAAGCACGTCAGCGCCCATTTCACGGCCCCAGCCCGATTGTTTGTATCCGCCGAAGGGCAACGAGGAATCGAATACGTTATAGCAGTTGACCCAGACCGTTCCGGCGCGCATGGCTTCGGCCATTTTGTGGGCCTTGCTCACATCACGTGACCAGATGCCCGCCGATAGGCCAAAAGGCGTGTCGTTTGCAGCTTTGACGATATCGTTCGGATCCTCAAAAGGTATCGCAGCCACGACCGGCCCAAAGATTTCCTCACGAATAACTTCCATGTTTGGGTTGGTGCCTTCGAGAATGGTGGGCTTGTAGAAATAGCCTGCGCCCTCCTTGCGTCCGCCACCGACCGCCGCCGACGCCCCGTCGCTCAGTCCGCCCGCGACCATACTCGTTACCTTCTCGTATTGCTCTTCGGATACCAAGGGGCCCATATCGCAGGCGGGGTCCATGCCCGGTGCGAGCGTAATATTCGCCGCTACATCGGTCAGGCCACCGACGACGGTGTCGTACGCAGATTTCTCGACGTACAACCGCGAACCGGCACAACAGACTTGACCTTGGTTGAAGAAGATACCCAGGCCCGCGCCCGCCGTGGCGGCTTCGAGATCGGCGTCGGCGAAGACGATATTCGGGGCCTTGCCGCCCAACTCAAGCGATACCTTTTTCAGGTTGCCCGTGGCGGCTTGTGTGATAAGTTTTCCGACTTCCGTTGAGCCGGTGAAGGCGACCTTGTCCACATCCATATGACCGGAGAGGGCCGCGCCCGCCGTTTCACCAAAACCGGGAACGACGTTGACGACGCCTGCAGGGAATCCGGCCTCTTGAATCATTTCGCCCAGCAGCAAAGCCGTGAGCGGCGTCTGCTCCGCGGGCTTCAGTATGACCGTGTTGCCCGTCGCCAACGCGGGAGCCAGCTTCCACGCGGCCATGAGCAATGGAAAATTCCACGGAATGATCTGACCGATTACGCCGACGGGTTCGAGCAGCGTGTACGCGTGATACCCAGGCGAGGAGAGGCGCAGCGTCCGGCCTTCCAACTTAGTGGCCCAGCCAGCCATGTACTCAAAAATATCGATTGCCAGCGGGATGTCCACAGCGGACGAGATGCTGAGTGCCTTGCCGTTGTCGAGGGTCTCCAATTCGGAGAAGGTTTGGGCGTTGTCGCTGATGAGTTGCGCCAGCTTCATGATCATCTTCATCCGCGCGTTCGGCAGCATGTCTTTCCACGGGCCCGACTCAAAAGCCTGTCGCGCTGCGATCACCGCGCGGTTGATGTCTTCTTCGGCACCCTCCGCCACGCGCGCGATTTCTTCGCCTGTGGCGGGATTCAATACACCAAAGGTCTTGCCGGAAGCAGCGTCTACCCACTCCCCGTTGATAAGCAATTTGCGCGTGGTCGAAAGGAATTCGTTTGCCTTCGCGTCGTTGGCTGGTGCGGATGCTACGGCCATGGGTCGTCCTCCTCGTGGTTAGTGGCCCGGATTACGCTGGTGGATAATTGATTTACAAGGATATCATTTAGGAAACATACCAAAGAGCGAGGAGCGATACCAGGATCTACTTGCAAACATCGTTAGTTGCCAATTCCCAGGAGGCGTTCCTTCGGTAAAGCGATCCCACTTCTGAACCCGGATTTCCCATTTGGAAGAGTCATCTTGAGATCCGCCGGCATCGATT
>JAPYPO010000036.1 GCA_029937645.1 Candidatus Hydrogenedentota bacterium | reverse complement strand
CCGCATACGTGTCGATGTAATTTAGCTCCGAATCCAGGTGCTGAAAACCGTAGGGGGAAGTCTTCAAGAATTCGCGAAGGCTCTCTTCCCTATCGAGGAGGCCAACTATGGCGGCGCGGGTTACGCTGAGCTTTCGATTGACGCGGGCCAAGTAGAGAAGATAAGCGCAAAACAGTGGGCCGATTATGAGTAAGGCGATAACCATTCCCGGCAATAAGACTCCGGCGAGCGAGTCTTCAGCGGTGACGTCGCGCGACATGACTATCTTGCCGATTACTTCGCCGCCCGCGTCGCGCAAGGGGACGGCCGCGGCTTGGTATGCGGCGCTGCCATAGGTCACATCCACGAGCGCATCGATAGCGCTGGAAAGAAGGGCTTCCAAGCCATCAGGATAGGCGTCCAGTGTATTGCCGGAGATTACATGGCGGGGAAAACGGTCCCAGTCCTTGGGCAACCCCGACGCGGCCCGTCCCGCTTCCCATAGGGATTGGCTTATTTTCGACTTGTCCAGCGCGAACAGGAGTTCTATATCCAGATCGTCAGAGAAGGCCGCGGCGATATGATCGATCGTCCTGCCCAATTCGAGATAGCCGACGACTTTGGTGTCGATCCGCCAGGGGCGTACCACCCGTAAAACCAGGTCACCCATTTCCCCGATCTCCACGCCGCCCATCTGTTGCTGGCTCTCCACGGCGCCATTCAACGTCGGCTGATTGATCCGGTCGCCGAAGAGGTCGGGATGGTGAACGCGCAGGAAAACCACTTGGTCAGTATCGATGAAATGAAAGCTCGCGCTGGAAACGTACTCGCGCAAGTTCTTAAAGTGCGTCGCGGCTCGCGCGAGGAGGCGTTCCCTATTGCGGGCCAGCCAGGCTTCATGCAACTCCTCGTCAATCTCAACAAAATGGAGCATGCCCGCGAGCGCGTCTATGTCTAAACGCATTCCACGCTCGAAAGCTGGCTGAACGCGCTCAAGGATTGTCCGCGTTCGATCCGCTGTGCCTCTGTGCTGGAGCCATGAGGCGGCGGTCAGGGAAATAATCGGAAACCCGATGAGCACGAGTAGGAGTGGCAGGAGAAACGGTCAGAATTTCCCGCGAAGCGGGCGACCGACAACTTTGTCGCTATGAGTATCGTTACTCATCTGAATTAGTAGCCGAAATAGACAAAGCTAAAAAAATTGGTTGGCCTAACGCTGGGCCCCAATTCCCCGCAGGGCCGAATATTCGAGAAAATCCACGCCGGAATTGAATTATGAGGGGCTGGACCGACATGTTATTCATTGAAAGGTAGCACGAAGCGTGATGATATTCAAGCGAATTTTTGTTCTGCAAAACCTAATTATCCTGCCTTTTTCTGTTTGATGGGACGTGCACGAGCCGATAGTCCGATTGAGCGTCTTGTCCTTATTTCGCGCTGGAAACCGCTTCCCGAAACAGGAACGCTATTTAACCAGCGTGGATTTCGAAAATGGCGATCTTCGCTGCCCGACGGTTTTTGAGCGGAATTTGACTAAATTGCTCCATATGTAGGACCATTTGCCGCCTACCCTTCCTTTAGCTTACGAGTGAGCCCCATCCATTATGGACATTATTATTGCCGGAGGAGGCCGCGTCGGATATCATCTGGCTCGACTTCTCAGTGAAGAACGTCACAACGTTACCGTGATAGAGGTCGATCCGAATCAGATCGAGCATATTGACTATACGCTCGATGTAAGCACGATTGTGGGAAGCGCGGTCGATGCCATGCTCCTTCAATCGGCTGGGGCGGGTTCGGCTGACTTGTTCCTGGCGGCGACCGGGGATGATGAGATTAATCTCATCGCGGCTGCGATGGCGAAAGGTTTCGGGGCGAAGCAGGTGCTGGCCCGGGCGCATCAGACCTTGTATGTGGAATCCGATATTCTCTACGAGACGGTGTTGGGAATTGACTATATCCTGAGCCCCGAGGCGCTGACGGCAAAGGAGATCGTTACGTATATCGAGAATCCTGGCATGGTGGCTATGGAGTCGTTTGGCCGTGGCCTCATCGAGATACGGCATGTGCGCGTTTCCAAGAGCCCGCTGGGGCCGGGTCAAACACTGAAGGACATGGAGTTGCCGTCGGGCGTTCTCCTCGGTGTAATTGGCCGCAATGGAAAAACGGAAATCCCACACGGCGGCTCGACAATCCAGGAGCACGATGTGGTAACCCTCGTGGGCTGCAAGGATTCCATGGGGCCGGCTAAGTCTCTTTTCCAAGGGGTGGAGATGAAGCTGGAGAAGGTGGTCATCATGGGCGGGTCGACGGTGGGGCTGAGCTTAGCGCAGACGCTGGAAAAGCGTGGTCTGTCGGTAAAAATATTTGACTGGAATATAACCCGGTGCAATGAGATGGCTGCGATCCTCACGAAATCTAAGGTTGTCTGCCGCGATGCCGCGTCGCGCTTGGCCCTGGAACAGGAGCATGTGGGCGGGGCGGATATTTTTGTGGCGGTGACGCGCGATGACGAGCGGAACATCATGGCGTGTGTACTGGCGAAGGAAGTGGGCGCGAAGGAAACGCTCGCCATCGTCCATCAGCCCGATTTTGCGCCTCTGGTCGATAGGCTGGGCATCGATCACGCGGTCACGCCCCGCGCCTCCGTTGCGAACCGCGTGCTCAAACTGGCCAACCAAAAGAATGTGTCTTCGCTGGCGGTCTTGGATGAGGGAAGGATCGAGATCCTTGAATTTAAGGTGTCGGCGGACGGCGCCGTCTTGGGCCACCGCCTGTCGGATATCAAGTTTCCGAAGGACTCCCTGGTCGCCTCGATCCTCCGTGGCGACAAGGTCATCGTTCCCCGGGGCGACGACGAAATACTCGCGGGTGACTCCGTAATCCTCATTGTTGCGGCAAAATCGCTTGATGCCGCGCGGAAATTGTTCGCGTAATGAATCTCCGCCTTGTCGCGAAATATCTCGGCTATTTTTGCCTGGCGACGGGGGTGTTCATGGTGCCCGCCGCCGCCTGGGCGGTCTATTTCCGCGAATGGGCGGCTCTCGGCGCCTTCGCCATCTCGCTCTTGATCTCGGGTGGCATTGCGGCGGGGCTGCACCGCGCGAGCAAGCAGGCGGAGGACACCTTCTCGCAACGCGAGGCCCTGGGACTCGTCAGCCTCTCGTGGTTCGCCGTCGCGGCGGTGGGAAGCCTTCCGTATCTCCTTTCGGGAACGCTGGGGCCCGTTGATGCCTATTTTGAGAGCATGTCTGGCTTTACGACAACTGGCTCGACCGTCATTCAAAATATCGAGTCTACGCAGAAGAGCATCCTGTTCTGGCGCGCGCTCACGCAGTGGCTGGGCGGCATGGGAATTGTGGTGTTGTTTATCGCTGTTCTGCCCTATCTCGGCGCCGGTGGTAAGCAGTTGTTCAAGTCGGAATCGACGGGCCCGGACCCGCGCGGGCTGAGCCCGCGGATTCGAGATACGGCTTCGATGCTCTACAAGCTTTACTTGGGCATGACGGCGGCGATGATAGCGGCGCTCATGTTTGGCCGGGTCGGTTTTTACGACGCCGTTTGCCATACCCTGACCACCGTTTCGACAGCGGGCTTCTCGACGCGTCAGGCGAGTATCGGCGCCTTTGACAGCGTATACGTGGAGATCGTTGTGATGATCTTTATGGTCGTCGCTGCTACGAACTTTGCGCTGTTCTTTTCCATGATTCGCGGTAACAAGGGGATTCTGTTGCGCGACACGGAATGGCGAATTTTCATCGGCGTTCTCTCGGTGGCCATCGTGCTGATCACGGCCAACCTCATGTTCGGCCAACATCAAGGGGGCGCGGGCGCCGATGGCGGCTACAGTTTCTCTCGCGCGTTGCGGGTCGGGGCATTTCAGGCCACATCCATCATGACGTCAACGGGTTATAGCACGGATAATTTTGACGTGTGGCCTCACTTTTCACGGGCTCTAATCATCGTGCTAATGTTTGTAGGCGGTTGCGCGGGTTCGACGGCAGGGGGCATGAAGATCCTGCGTTTGATCATATTGGTGAAAATTGCGTACTGGAGGTTGGAGCAAACCTTCCGGCCCAAAACGGTTCGCGCGGTGCGTGTCAGCGGCCAAGTGGTTGGTGACGACATTCAACGACGAGTATTAACCTTCTTGGTTCTCTTTTTAGTCTGGCTGGCAGGCGGAACCTTGTTTATGTCTGCGCTGGGCCTTCCGTTTGAAACGGCGCTGTCCTCGGTTATCGTCACGTTGAACAATATCGGCCCTGGAATCGACATGATCAGTGCGGACAGCGATTTCTCCCAAATTCCTGTTGTGGGCAAGATGTTCTTGACGTTGTGTATGGCCCTTGGGCGTCTTGAGATGTTCAGCGTGTGTGTGTTGTTCATTCCCTCTTTCTGGAAGCATAGCTGACAGCGAAGCTTGTCACCCTTGAATACCCGCTTGTTACCCTTCAATACCCGATCGCCGCGCCATCCTTTCGCGGGTCGGATCCGCCGAAGTATCTTCGCGGGTTCTCTTCGCGCCAGATGGATTGATAGCCGCCGAGCGCCGATACGCCGTGTTCGATTCGATGCCCCTTCTCGGCGAGCGCCTGCCTGACGGAATCTTCGAACCCGCGCTCGAAGATAAGGCGGCCGCCGTCCTCCATGCGTGATCCGGTTGGTGTTGAGCTTCCGTTATGGCCCAGACGCGGCTGATCCCCCGCCTGCTGCGCGGACATGCCGAAGTCAATGGTATTCATGACCACCTGGCTGTGGCCTTGCGGCTGGAAATCCCCGCCCATCACGCCAAAGGAGAAGACGGGCGCGCCGTCTTTCGTCATGAAGCCTGGGATGATGGTGTGGAAGGGGCGCTTGTGGGGTTCAAGCTTGTTGCGGTGTCCGAGATCCAACGAGAAGCTCTGTCCTCGGTTCTGGATGGCGAAACCGACGTCGTTTGGCGCGATGCGCGAGCCCCAGGACTCGTAGATACTTTGGATGAATGAAATCATATTGCCCTCGGAGTCGGCCGCTGTCAGGTAGACGGTATCGGAATCGAGGGACGGGTCCCCGTATCGGGCTTCGTTGTTTGCCCGCCGCGGGTCGATGAGTTTTGCGCGATCCTGGGCGTACGCTTTGGAGAGAAGTTGCTCAATTGGCACGTCGGCAAAATCGGGGTCGGCGTAGTAAACGGCGCGGTCTTCAAAGGCAAGCTTCTTCGCTTCGACGAACAGGTGAAGGTGCTCGGCTGAATTGGGCGTCAACGCCCCGATATCGAAGGTCTCCAAGATGTTGAGCATTTGCAGAACGGCAATGCCCTGGCCGTTTGGCGGAAGTTCCCACACGTCGTAGCCGCGGTAGCTGCTCGAAACCGGATCGAGCCAGTTCGATCGGTGATCCGCAAAATCTTTCATGGTGTGTTTGCCGCCGTGTTCCTGGGCGTAGGCGACGATTCGCTCGGCGATTTCTCCCTCGTAGAACGCGGCAGGGCCGTCGTTCGCAATGGCGGAAAGGGATCGCGCCAATTCGGGATTCTTGAATATTTCGCCGAACCCTGGGGCCCGACCATTGGGCATGTAGGTTTTCGCGAGCGTTGGGTATTTTCCCACGTCGAAGCCCCAACCGCTCGCGATGATGGGCGACACGGGGAATCCTTCTTCGGCGTAGTGAATGGCCGGTTCCAAAATCGTCGAGAGCTTCGTCCGGCCGAATCGCTCGCGCAAGAGATCCCATCCGCTCACCGCCCCAGGGATACTCCAGGCGAGTGGTGAATCCCTCGGGATGGAATCGAGGCCGAGATCCAACGCGTCGGCGAGGCTCCAATCGAATGGGGAGCGCCCGCTGGCGTTAAGGCCGTACAATTTTTTTTCGGACTCGATCCATAGGATCGCGAACAGGTCGCCGCCGATTCCGTTGCTCATCGGTTCGACCAGGCCGAGCATGGCATTTGCGCAGATGGCCGCGTCGACCGCGTTGCCGCCGGCCTTGAGCATATCCACCCCCGCCATGCTCGCGAGGGGCTGGCTTGAACAGACGATTCCGTGCTGGCACACGACGGTCGAGCGGTTGCAGTTTCGGTCATTCATGGTTGGTGCCACGGGCTGCTAGCGCAACTTCTCGTAGCCCTTCACGCTGAAGGGTTTGTTGCTGTTGCTGTCGATGATGGCCTGCGTGGCGCCGACGGATAGCATTTGCCGAACGTTCAGATGTCGGTATGAGGAAATTTGGGTCAACATGACGCCAATCATCTCCTCGACGGGATCGACCCAAAAATAGGTACCCCACGCGCCGCCCCAGGCGAAGGTTCCCGGCGTGAGTGGCTCGAGGGCCTTGCCTGGGTCCATCAGAACGCTATACCCCAATCCGAAGCCGTAGCCTGGCCCGCGAATGTAGACGGACTTGTCGCCGATGTGATTCGTGATCATTAAGTTAACTGTCTTAGGGCTAAGCAGGCGCACACCTTTCAGTTCGCCGCCGTTCAAAATCATTTGCTGGAAGGTAAAATAATCCGTCGCCGTGGAGGAGAGACCGTGAGTGCCGGGGAAGAACTGGCTAGGCTCCTTGTAGGCCGGCGCGTCGCGCAACTCGATCGTATTGTTCTCGCCGGAGGGACTGTATACGGCCGCGACGCGATCGATCTTGGATTCCGGCACGTTGTAGTGCGTGTCGCGCATTCCAAGGGGAAGGAAAATTCGTTCGCGCAAGTAGTCGTCGAGCGACTCGCCCGAAATTTTCTCGACGAGCATCGCCACGTAGTTTGTGGAGGTTCCGTAGCTCCACTCCTCGCCAGGCTGAAAGGCCAAAGGCCACTTCGCGCGGCCCGCGTAGCGCTGTTGGAGCGTCTCGCCTCGACCGGCTTCGTTGCCCGAGCGGCGCTCCTCTTCGGTCAGCGCTTCGTCGGGGGGATCCACGCCGGCCGTGTGGGTGAGTACGTGACGAAACGTGATTGGACGTAGGGCATCCACGCGCATTGTGTTGCCGTCATCGTCCGAGACGATCACTTGCTTGTCGGCAAACTCGGGAAGATATTTCGATATGGGTTCGTCCAATAAGAAATGGCCCCGCTCGTATAACATCATGAGCGCCGTGGATACGATGGGCTTGGTCATGGACATGAGGACGAATATGGAGTCTTTTGTCATCGGCTCGTTCGCTTCGCGGTGCCGATATCCCTGCGCCTCGAAGTGGACGATTTTCCCCTTGCGAGCGACGAGCGTTACCGTGCCCGCCAGCAGGTCGTCATCGACAAACCGCTGCATCATGGCGCTAAGGCGCTCCAGCCGTTCGGAAGACATGCCCACAGCTTCCGGCTTTGCCATCGGCAAACGGTCCGCCGCCAGCGCGGGAAGCGCCAGCGCGATCAACGCCAATACCAACGCCGACAACGCTGGACGCCTAAGAGTCGGTTTTACGGCCCCATGGATCAACATCTGTACGCTCCTATTCCATACGCGAACTACTACTGAATTTCTCGATCAAGAAAACACGGTAATTTCTATATTGCCGTAGGTAGGCGGAAACGGAATTCTCATTGAATCATTCCGATACCGGCCCCCGCGCCTTCCACAGTTTCTTGGTTGTTACGCAGCGGAAGCCGGTGTGGTCGTGGCTGGAGTCTGGGCTGGATTTTCCCCTGGCGGTGAGGCGGTAGCTGGCGCAGTAGCTGACGTGGCATAGGAAGGATCCGCCGCGCTGGATTCGTTTGGGTACGTTGGGTTCTTGCGGGTCGTAGCTGTCTGCGGGGCCTTTTGGATTTTTGCTTGTTCCCTGGTCGAGCAAGGTTTGGAAGTAATCGGGCCGGTACCAATCGCTGCACCACTCCCACACGTTGCCGGAGATGTCGTAGAGGCCATAGCCGTTGGGCTCGAAGGAGCGTACGGGCGCGGACGCAACGTATCCGTCCGTGCCGATGTTGTCGTAGGGGAATTGTCCTTGGAAGATATTGGCGCGGACGGTGTAGTCGCTAATGGGATCGTCGCCCCAGGCGTAGGCCACGGTATCGTGGCCGCCGAGTGCCGCGTACTCCCACTCGGCCTCGGTGGGGAGGCGCTTGCCGGCCCATTTGGCGTAGGCTTCTGCGTCGAAGAAGGAGACGTGTACGACGGGGTGCTTGTCCTTTCCGTCGATGGAACTGCCGGGCCCGTCTGGCTCGCGCCAACTGGTGTCTGGTTCCCAGCGCCACCACGCGCCAACATTGTTGAGAGCGACGGGACCGGTGGTCGGGGTGAAGAGGAGGGATCCGGGCACGAGCACGTCCTCGGGTACGGGAGGCGTTCCCGGCGGGAGCTGGGCCATGATGTCTTCGAGCTTCGGGGGTATTTCGGCGGTCGTGAGATAGCCAGTAGCTTCGACGAATGCGCGGAATTGGGCGTTGGTGACTTCCGTCTCGTCCATCCAGAAGTCGCCGACTTCCACTTCGTGCTTGGGCCGTTCGTCGAACCGGGCGTCGCGGGCTTCACTGCCCATGGTGAAGGTGCCACCGGAAATCCAGACCATGCCTGGAGGGGTGTCGTCGCGGGCGGTATCGCCTTGGCCGCAGCCGGCAAGGACGAGCAGGAGGGCAGCAAGCGCCGCGCCTCCTCGGGGTAGGTAGAATCGCACAACTTTATTCATCGGATTTCCCTTTCTGACACGAAGGCTCGGTGTTCGCTATACGCCCTACGCTTCACTTGTAACGCGGAAAGCATTGAGGCGCCCGTCGATAATCTCTTCCGCCTCCCCCACGATACGCGAAACCAGCTCCTCACACGAAGGGATATCGTGGATAAGGCCTTGTATCATTCCGGCCGACCAAATGCCGTGATCCGTATCGCCTTCCTCAAGCACGACGCGCCCGCGGGTTCCGGCGACGAGGTGTTTGATATCGTCGATGGTGGCATTGCCTTTTCCTTCGATCTCGAGGACTTCTTCGCTTATGGCGTTCTTGGCGACGCGGGCGGTGTTGCGCAAGGTACGGAAGATCAACTTGGTGTCGCGCTCGTCGTGCTCCACCATTTTCTGCTTGACGTTCATATGAACGGGGGCTTCTTTGGTACACATGAAGCGGGTTCCCATGTTGATTCCCTCGGCGCCTAGGGCGAGCGCCGCGACCAGGCCCCGTCCATCGCCGTAGCCTCCGGAGGCGATCATGGGAATGGACACTTTGTCGGCTGTGGCCGGCAGCAGAATCAACCCTGGTATGTCGTCTTCGCCGGGGTGGCCCGCGCACTCAAAACCGTCGACGCTGACGGCATCGCATCCGATTTTTTCCGCTTTCACGCAGTGGCGCACGGAGGTGCACTTATGAATCACTTTGATGCCGGCGGCTTTCATCGCGGGCAGGTGCGGCTCGGGATTGCGCCCGGCGGTCTCGACTATTTTGATGCCCGACTCGACCATGACCTGTACGTATTCGTCGTACGGCACGGGCTTGAGCGTGGGGAAGATGGTGAGGTTGACGCCAAACGGCTTATCGGTCATTTCGCGTGTGCGCGCGATTTCTTTTTCCAGGTCTTCGGGAGTCGGCTGGGTCAGCGCTGTCAGGAAACCGAGCGCGCCCGCGTTTGCCACAGCGGAAACGAGTTCTGCGCGGCCCACCCACTGCATCCCCCCTTGTACAATGGGATGTTCAATTCCGAATTCTTCGGTGAAACGTGTCTTCAGCATTACCTTCTCCTTGCATTTGATTCGATTGAGTTCGATCGAGCCCCGCACCGATCGAATATGTAAAAGTATTGACAGGGGTTCCCAGGTCGTGCATGGGTATCCAGCTCGTGCATCCCGGCCAGATCCGCTAACCGTATCTCAAAGCCGCCCGCTGAATCCATGTTTCTCGGAAAACTGGCTTGGCGCTACGGCATTTCGATGCGCCTGGACGCCCCGCCTCCCAGGTACCGCCCGGTATCTTATCGGTTCATGGCTGAAACGACATACAGCGCATCTTTAGCAAAGACATTTGGCCACAGGTGGGTGAGCGGATGGCTCCCCATGGGTATTTCCTTTTCGATGCGGATGTCCAATTGACGACAGAACTTACGGAAATCTTTTATGGAAAAAAAGTGTCGGTTTGGTGTGGTGTCCCAGGAATAAGGCAAGCCCTTTGTGATCGGCGAAATTCCCTCGAAGAAGACCTGGGAGCGAACGCTCCAATGGGCGAAATTTGGGAAGCTCAGGATGCATTTGTTGGCTACGCGGACGAGCTCTTTCAATACGAGGCGCGGGTGTTCGATGACTTGGAAGGTCATGCTCAGGGTCGCGTAATCGAAGCAGTTGTCGGGGAAGGCGGCGAGGCCTTCGTCAATGTCGGCGTGGATCACGGACAGTCCGCTGTGCACCGCTGTTACGAGTGGAGCTTGCGAACGCTCTAGGCCCATCCCCACGATCTGTCGCTCTTCCACGAGCTTCGCGAGTAATTTTCCACTGCCGCAGCCCACATCGAGGACTCGGCTGTGGGGTTTGACGAGTTCGACCATGGAGGTATAACCAGCGCTCTCGTCGCGTTGTTCTTCCGCCGACGCGGTTGGTTGAACGCCTGGGGCCGCCGCAGCGCTGGGGCACGCGACGTGATGAACGAACCCTCCGACGAGCCGGGATAGGGTATCGATTTCAAGGAGGAAGGCATCGTGACCGTAATCGGATTGGACGGCGCAGTAGCTGACGTTTTTACGTTCGCGGGCGAGCGCGTATACGATCTCTTCGGATTGGTAGGGCGGGTAGAGCCAGTCGGAAGAAAAGGACACGATCAATACTTTTGCGAGGAGGCCTGACAGGGCTTGGTCGAGGGACTCGTGCCCTGCCCCCACGTCGAAGTAGTCCATCGCTTTGGTGATGTAGAGGTAGGAGTTGGCGTCGAATCGCTCGACGAATTGTTTGCCTTGATAATCGAGATAGGTCTCGACCGCGTACTCGCTTTCTAAATCGTACTGCGGCGCGTCGGTTGCACGGAAGTCGCGCCCGAATTTGGCGCGCATCGATTCGTCGGAGAGGTAGGTAATGTGGGCGAGCATTCGTGCGACTGAAAGCCCCTTTGCAGGGCCGGGACCGCCGTAGTACGCGCCGGATTGGAAATTGGAATCGGCCCGGATGGCGTTTCTTCCTACCGCATCGAAGGCAATTTGTTGCGCGCCGCTCAGGTGGGTGGAGGCGACGATGATCACGGATTTCAGTGCGTCGGGAAATCGGATCGCCCAATCGAGGGCCTGCATGCCGCCCATGGAACCGCCCGCGACCGATAGGAGGATGTCGATCCCCAGGGAGGCGATGAGCTCCTTCTGCGCGCGCACCATATCGCCAATGGTGACTAGCGGGAAATCGATCCCGTAGGGGGCATCCGTGGCCGGGTTGATGGAGGATGGGCCAGTGGAGCCGCGGCACCCGCCCAGGACGTTGGAGCAGATGACGAAGTATTTGTCTGTGTCAAAGGCCTTGCCTGGGCCTACCATGGCGTCCCACCACCCGGGCTTTCGGTCGTCGACACGGTGGGTTCCGGCGACGTGCGCGTCGCCGGAGAGGGCGTGGGTGATGAGTATGGCGTTATCTTTTTCGGGCGTCAGATCGCCGTAGGTCTCGTAGGCCAACGTGATTGGGCCCAGTTTCTCGCCGCTTTCGAGGACCATTTCGTGGGGCGGATCCGCGAAGGTGTAGAACTGAGTCTTGACGAGCCCTATGTTCTCTTCGCGCGGCATACGGCCCTCCTGGCGGCGTTGTACTGCACCTTTGGGGCTAAACCTGGGACGCCTCGAGGGCCTGATCCAGGTCGGCGATGATGTCTTTCACGTTTTCGATTCCGACGCTTACGCGCACGTATTCCGGGGTGACGCCCGCGGCCTGCTGCTCTTCGGCGCTGAGTTGCTGGTGCGTGGTGGTGGCCGGATGGATTACGAGGGTTTTTGCGTCGAGCACGTTGGCGAGATGGGAGGCGAGTTTACAACTGTTGATGAAGGTGGCGCCTGCTGCGGCACCGCCCTTGATGCCGAATCCCAGGATCGCGCCTTGCCCGTCGGGCAGGTATTCCTTGGCGCGTGCGTGGTCCTTGTGGCTCGCGAGGCCGGGGTAGTTGACCCACTCGACGGATTCGTGGGCTTCGAGATGTTGCGCGACGGCGAGCGCGTTCTCGCAATGCCGTGGCGCACGCAGGTGGAGGGTTTCGAGGCCCTGCAAGAAGAGGAAGGCGTTGAAGGGGGACATGCAGGGGCCCAGATCACGCAGCAGGGTGACGCGCGCCTTCAGGAGGTAGCTGACGTTGCCCAGGCCGGCGAAGTGCTCGTGGAATTTCATGCCGTGGTAACTCTCGTTGGGCTCGGTCAATTCGGGGAATTTTCCGTTGTCCCAATTAAATTTTGCGCTGTCTACTATCACGCCGCCTATGGAATTTCCGTGGCCGCCGATCATCTTGGTCGCGGAATGGACGACGATGTGGGCTCCGTGTTCGATCGGACGGAAAAGAAAGGGGGAGGTGACGGTGTTGTCGACCATGAATGGAATGCCGTTATCTTCGGCGACTTTCGAAACGGCCCGGAAGTCGATCACGTCGTTTGCGGGGTTGCCGATGCTTTCGGCGAAGAGGAAGCGGGTATTGTCGTCGATGGCTGCGGCAAAACTTCCTGGGTCGCTGGGGTCGACAAAGCGGACTTCTATGCCCAGGTCTTTGAAGGTGTGCGCGAAGAGGTTGTAGGTGCCGCCGTAGAGGGACTGGCTGGACACGATGTTTTGTCCGGATTTACAGATGTTGAGCGCGGCGATGGAGATGGCCGCGGAGCCGGAGGCAAGGGCCAGGCCGAGTGCTCCGCCTTCGAGCGCGGCGACGCGTTTCTCGAATACATCGACGGTGGGGTTCATGATTCGCGAATAGATATTGCCGAATTCGTTGAGGGCAAAAAGGTTGGCCGCGTGTTCGGTATCGTTGAAGACGAACGAGGTGGTTTGATAAATGGGGACGGCTCTTGCGCCGGTGGTGGGGTCTGGATCTTGGCCCCCGTGGACGGCGAGTGTTTCGAGGCGGTAATCGTCTGACATTTGTGCGTTCCTTCTTTGGTTAGCCTTGGGGAGCGCGATGCCTAGCGGGGGCAAATTTGGGCCCAAGCACGCTGGTTGTTGAGAGTACCATCACGCGGGGTTTATGGCAACCGGCTGGATTCCTTGCGGCTATCGCAATCGCAAATAGAAAAGGCCCGGCGGGGATGCTTTCGCATTCCCGCCGGGCCGCAGTCTAAGGGCTACCGGCCTGTGTTAGGCCTTGTTGTTGCGTGTGCGCCGACGCCCGATGATGAGCGTTCCACCCATGAAGGCGAAGAGCGCTGTGAGGGCTGGCGAGGCCAACGCTATGTTGCTCAGCATGACCACCGGCAGGAGGAGCAGTCTTACGACGGCTGCCAGTACCGGGCTCTGAGCTACGACATCTGCGATGGCCGGGCTAACGCGGTAGTACGTGTCTACAAGCGCCGTACCGATGGCGTTGTCGAGCAGGTACGTATCGCGGAGGGCCCGCAGTGTTTCAATCTCCGCCGCCATTGGCGTGCCGTAGGCTGCCGTGGCGATGAAGCATGGTCCGCCGCCGCCGCCGCCGTCGCCGCCGAGAAGAAGGGCAGCGAGCGCCGCGAGGATAAGCGGCAGGATGGAAGGTGTTGGGTCTTCAGGATCAGTCGCAACCTCGATGGCTGCGACGATACTGAAGGTTGGCGTGCCCACATCGGTCGGCAGGAAGATGTTCAGGTCCACCGTGCCGTTAACGCCTGTGGCGCCTGTGGGTATGGCGAGACGGACCGTGAAGGCATCTTCGGCGCCCGGAACGACCGTGAGTTCGAGTCCTGCCGGAGCCGCGCCCTTGGCGACTTCTATGATGTTTGACGAGGCAACGAAGCCGAGACCACCCGTATCAGAGGTCACCACGATGATGTCACCCGGTACGAGAGGCCCGTCGATATCCACGGGGACCGTCGTGCCCTGTTTAATCACTTGCAGGGTCAAGACGATCTCGTCAAAGTTGAAGAATGCGGTGAGGTCGGTATCCGTGAAGACCTGCATCGTGCCAAGTCCCGTGTATCCGACGTTGACCAAGGCAGTACCCGGATCGCCCGTAACATTCGCGGACAGCAACTGCGAGCTATAGAATTCGCCCGAGCCGATATCCAAGGATGCTGTTGCCGAAGGCGTTGCATAATCCAACGCAGTCGGTGGCGCTCCAGCGCTGCTCTTGCGGGTGATCGCCGCGACTTGGCCCGTAGCTATATCGGCCCCAGTCAGTTTAACCGCGTTCAATGGCGCTGATAGTAGCGCCGGGGCGTCCGGCGGGTAGATCGCGCTCGCCGTGATTTCGGTCAACGTGCTCTGGCCCGCTACCAAGGAGGGAATCGTTCCGGTGTTGGTGCCGATTGATCCCGTGTTGATGATAATGGTTCCCGTATTGAATACCGGGTTATCTTCGTATAGGTGAGTGCTGAAGGTCAACGAACCCGCAGCCACTGTGCCATTCACTGCGGGGGGAATCGAGCCCGTATTGAAGGCGGAAAGTGAGCCCGTATTAAACGCCATCGCGAGCACGTTTATGTCGGCTGTACCGGACGCGGATGGGATGGACAAGCTTGCGTCAGTCCCGCCCGCGACCTTAATGCCAATGGTGCCCACACCGCCAGTCAAGACGGCAGCCGTTGTGGTTATGCCGGCGTCCGTGATGTAGCTGTGGTACGTGAAGGCGTCGTTCAGAATAGCGGCAGACTTGAGGTCTACACGCTCGACGGTCACATCGACAACGAAAGCGCCGTCACCCGCGAGGGGGATGGGCGTTCCCGAAGCGGGTATCTGCACGTACAGTTCCGTGTTCGTCGCTTCGAGGATGTTGGCTACCGTGCTACCGAATGTAACTGTCGGTACGCCGTCGCCATCCAAGAAGCCCGAGCCGGATACTACCGCAATCGCGCCACCGAACATCCAGCCTGTGGAAGGCGTAATGCCGGTGACCGTTACATCAGGCACCCCGGTAATCGGCCCTTCATAGGTGAATTCCGCCGGTGCGCTTGACGCGATCCCGCCCGCCGTGATGACAACAACGGGTCCGATTGCGGGCGTTGCCGCAACGCCTGTGGTGACGGTGAGGGTGGTTCCGGGGGCTCCTCCCTTCGAACCTTCAGGGAAGCTGGCAGGTATTCCTGCGATGCTAACGGATAGTACGTTTTCAAGGTTCGTACCGGTGATGACGACTTGTTCTCCACCGGTGGTCAGTCCTGTATCCGGCGTGAAGCCACTAATGGTTGGCACAGCCTGATAGGTGTACTGAAGGGTGTTGGCACTCGTGCCGCCAGCCGTTGTGACCGTAACGAGAACGGTTGCAATCGCGTCGCCAGCCGGCGTCGTTACCGTAATCGATGTGTCTGTAACGCTGGTTGGCACAGCAGTGTTTGCTCCAAAGGAGACCAGCGTTGCTGTGGAGAGGTTTATACCCGTGATGGTTACGACGTCGCCACCGGCAAGGGGGCCGGTATTCGGGGTGATTCCCGTAGCTGACGGTGTAACCGCATAGGTATACCCTGCGGCCAGCGACGCAAAGTCGCTTGGCGCCATGTTGTCAAATAGCCAGACATCTACGGAGGTGTTTGCCGTAACGTTGTTTGCCGGGGCACTGACATACATGTTGGTGGCAGAGACGACCGGGGTAGATCCCAGGAGGTCCGGAAGCACGAAAGAGGCGACCGTGCTTGGGCCTGGCGTTCCGAAATAAACCGTGTAGGCTGCGGCCGCTTGGGCAACTGTAGCCAGGTTCCCCGCACCGGGGAAGGTGCCGGTCAACGCTACGGTCTCTCCGCCAGTTGCCAGGCCAACGCTCGGGTCAACCGAATCGATGGACATGAGACTTTCGAAGGTACCGAAGATGGAGAGTTCGCTGAGGTATATTTGGAGGGAAGCGTTGAATAGGTCGAGCGTACTATCTGCTCGTTTGCCCCATTCGCCGCCCGCAGGAACCGTGACGACTGTGCCGGTGGCAATATCTGTGCTCAATCCCCACACGCCGGCACCAGAAGGTTCGCCGGGCGCCGCAGCCAGATTCTCGATAGCGAGGCGTACTGGAAGCGCTTCAGGAAGTTGCTGAACTTCCGTAAAGAAGTCGCCAACTCCGCCATCGGTGGTGTAGATGATGGAAATTTCGACGTATTGGGCGCCAAAGGCAAGAGCGGCCGCATTGGGAGGAGCGGGTGCATTGACCGCTATTTCGTCAATCGTTGGTGCGACTTCCACGAGCAAGACGGCCTGTTCGCCGGCTGGAATCACGGGATCGCCATTGATGGTCTCGGCAAGGAACTCCGTTAAGCTACCTGTCTGCACGATGTACGTAAGGCCATCCACCACAACCGGTACGATGACCGAGCCTAGTTCGCCCTCAATCTTCGATCCCGATCCCAAGATGTCCAAATCCGCGATAACGATATGCTTATTGCCCAAGGTGCCGACATAAATTTCGCCGGGCCCTAGTTGGGTAAAGGGGTTATCGAGAATACCGTCGCCGTTGGTATCGACAAGGGATGCGTCGAGTTCTTGAACCGTGAAGTCAATTACGTCCAAGACGTCGTATGACACGGTTGCCTTGGCTGCTTGGGCCAACCCGTACATCTCGTGTGCGCCAAAGATACCGGCGCCCAGTTGGAACAGATCGATTTGTGCGAGGTACGGCGCCTGAGTCACGGTGTTGGAAGTAACCGTGCCTTGCCACGTTCCGGGTGTTGGCGTGCTGCCATCAATCCCGAAGGTGACCTGCGCTGCCGCATCGACCGGGTCGATTTCCGCCTGGACCGGAATGTTTGCGGCGGTCGAGTTACTCAAGACCTTAACGGTCGAGTTGTTTTCCGGAAATGTGATTAACACGCTACTTAAACTTACTTGTTTATCCAGACCGAGCGCCTTGCTGAAAAAATCCAGCAAGTCGATTCCGCCCCCTGACTGCGCTGAAACATCCAGCGACGCCGGGGTGGGAAATAGGCCAATCGCAAACGTAAGCACCATGATGGAACTTACGAGCGATGCCAAAACCAGCTTCTTAACGGTTCCCATAATCGCCTTCTCCTCTACCTTCCTTAAAGCCTTTTGCCACATAGTTCAAGCGAACCTGCAATGTTCGACCACGACCCCATATAGTGAAGCCATGGATTTCCCTAGGTATTAAAATTCGTAACACTACTCTAATGACTATTTTGTTTAGCTGATTAACGGTGGCCTCGTTGAGCCACCTTAGACGCCCCTCTCAAGCGCCCTTCACTCTCCGCTTACGCTTTAATACCCTTGAGGTAATGCGGTTCTTCCCCAAACACGTACAACACTTCCACCTCGGGCGGAAATGCTCAACTCAGAAGGCGCATTATAATGGTGCGCCTTGTACTTGTCAACCCTTTAATCTTACTGTACTTCTCGCGAATTGACGTGTCGGAGTAACCAACGACACGTCCGTATACCGTGAATAGGGCTATAT
>JAPYPO010000035.1 GCA_029937645.1 Candidatus Hydrogenedentota bacterium | reverse complement strand
TGGATGATGTACACCTCGCCTGCGAAATCACGTTGCTCGTCGGGGCCGTCTCCGCCGCGCGACGTGATCGCGAGATCGTCGATTCCATCGGCATCAATATCTTCGACTACCAGGGTACCGGCAAGGCGGTCGTTTGGCGTGGCACCGAACACGGTGACATCTTCACCGCTGGCTGCTAAGTCGATGGATGTGGGAAATGCCTCGGCACCATAAATAATATAAACCTCGCCGACGTACTTCCGCGTGTCCTGCGGGCCGTCCGCGTACCAAGCACCCAAGATTAGATCCTGACCGCCATCGCCGTTCATGTCTCCCATCGCCAGCGCACCTTCGGTGGAAGAACCGTCCCATTCGCTCGCGCCATAGATGGTCACGTTGGCCTGACCTAAGCCCAGATCGATCACGCCTGCGAGTTCCGTGTTGCCGAATATTACGTAGGTCTCTCCCCCATTCACACGACTCCCTTCGGGTCCATCTGCGAGCCAGGAGCCCAACGTGATGTCATCGATACCATCGAAGTTTAAGTCGCCAACGATGAAATTAGGGAATCCCGCTAGACCGGAAAAGTCGTCGCCTTGAGAGCCGTGGATAAGCAAGTTTTCGTGACCCAATGCCAAGTCGATTGTTTGAGGCAGTAACATCGAGCCAAATACGACGTACACATGACCTGAATTTTCGCGTCCACCTTGTGGACCGTCGGCGAGGGCCGCGCCAAGGAGCAGATCGGTAATACCATCGCCATTGACGTCGCCAGCGGCCACAGGTGCCCTATTCTTCGAACCGCCTTGTGTGAGTCTATCGCCTTCTGCGGCCCCGTAAATTGACACGAGATCCCCATGGGTAGCCAAGTCGATCTCCTCGACCAAGTCAGGCGAACCGAACAGAATATAGGCTTCCCCGGAATCTGCACGGTTGTTGTCAAGACCATCGGCGTTGGGCGTTCCGAGCACAAGGTCGTCAATTCCGTCCCCATCGAGATCCGCCAATAATAGAACCGTCAGGCCATCGTCAGTACCCTTGCCGAAAATTGTCACGTCTTGATCACCCGCTGCGATATCGAGCGCGACTGGGAATTCGGACGCCCCGAAAATTACATAGACTTGTCCTGCGCCGGGCGCGGATTCATCTGGACCGGCCGCGCCGGGTGCGCTGAATACGAGGTCGTTGAGGCCATCCCCATTGACGTCGCCCGCGAAAATCTGTTTGTCTACCGTCAGAAGATCGCCGGGGGTCGCACCGTAGACGAACAGATCGGGTTTCGGACCGACTTCGCCCGCGACATCTTTCTTGCCCCCAAAGTTCTCTGCACCGAAGTACACATACAGTTCGCCCGCATCTTCGCGTTCATCGTCCGGGCCCGCCGCGTAGGGCGCACCGAGGATGAGATCGTCGATACCATCGCCATTGACATCTGCGGCAACTGTAGAGCCGAGGAAGGTCATCGCATCGTGAGAGTCGGCTCCATAGATCACCATGGAATCGCCGTCCGTGACGAGATCGAGTGACCGCGCTCCTGGAAGTTCTCCGTTGAACAGCCTGCTAAAGGCAGCGCCGATAATTCCGTTACCCGCTTTGTCTTCGGCTGCGTCATCCGCCAGCTCGATGGTCACTAATTCTGGGGTTTCGGGGAAGAATTCGAAGGTATAGGTCTGGCCATCCGTAGTAAAAAGATCGCGAATCGTCCCGTTGGTCGCAACTAAATCGGAAGTTTCAAATTCCACAACCACTTCGCTGAATCGCACCGTAATCGGAAGAGGGAAAGCCTCGGTCGGATCGGAAGTAAATGAAGTTATGGTCGCCCGGGGTCGAACCGTATCCATCGTAACGCGGTTGTCGATACTGGTCGACTCGACGTTGCGCCGTCCCTGAAGATCCTGCGTCGTTCCTGAAATGACCACGGGCACGACCGTCCCGTCCCCGCCGACACCGGTTACTTCAATTACATAGTCCGCACCCGAACCACTGACGGCAAGTTCAACATTGGGGGCCGTACCGACGAGTTTGATACCGGCTGCGTCCAAGCCATCCACTTCCCGTGAGAACGTAACGTCGTAGAAAATTGATAACTGATTCGTCGGGTCGGCCTGATCACGGGATTGCTCGACGGTCACGCCGGGAGGCAAGCCAACATACGCGACCGAATTGTCTTCGCTTACCGAGGGACGATTTAGATTTCCTGCGAGGTCTTCGCATACGCCTTCCAAGAGGGAAGGGACGATGGTTCCGTCGAAGCCGACGTCCGTAACTTCGATTCGGTAGTTCGCGCCCGAACCGAGGACTTCCAGCGTCAGATCGGTGGCTGTTCCGTCGTAGGTTAAATCAGAGGCGTCAAAACCCACGACCTCTTCTGAGAATGTGACGGCAAAGTAAATCGGAACCTCGCTCGTTGGGTCTTCCTGCGCGCCAGCTTGTTCTATGGTGACATCCGGACCGGTGGAGTCGTAGGTGACGCTGTTGTCGTCGCTGGTCGAGGCCAAGTTCGGGCGTAATCCGGAGATACTCAGAGCGACATCCTCCGGAATCGAAGGAACGACCGTTCCATCGGTCGCCAAAGCGGTGACCACGATAACGTAGTCGGCCCCATCGCGATCCACGCTGAATTCAACGCCGGTCGCATCGCCTTCCATAACAACATCGCTCGCGTCGAAACCGGTAACGGAAGAACTAAAAACTACCTCGAAACGAATCGGTAGGCTATTCACCGGGTCGTTTTGATTCGCATCCTGCTCGATGGTCACCTGGGGCGGCGGCGACTTGTAGGTAACCGAGTTATCCTCGCTGGTCGAGGGAAGGTTCAGGTTGCCCGCGAGATCCTCGCAGACACCGGCGGCAATGGTCGGAATAATTGTTCCATCGATCTCAACCCCCGTCACTTTGACTACGTACTTCCGTCCCGAACCGGAAACCTCAAACGTCACGCCGGTCGCCGTCCCCCCCAAGGTCACATCATCGGCATCGAAGCCTTCAACGGATTCGCTGAATTCCACCTCAAATAGCACGGGCAAACCACTGGCCGGATCCCGCTGTTTTTCGCCCTGCTCGATCGTTACTTCCGGAGGCGTCTCGTCAATATACGTTACGACATTGTCTTCGCTCGTCGAAGGATTATTCGGAAATCCCGCCCAGTCCCGCACAGAGATCGCTCCTACGGTTGGTATAACGGTGCCGCTGCCGCCGACGTGACTCACAACGATGGTGTAGGTCCGGTCGCCGCCTTCCCCCTCCACCACCACGTCGAATTCGACTTCGGCTGCGGTTCCATCCATATCGACGGCCTCTTTACCAAAGCCCTTGGGCGGCTTGCTGAAGGCCACATCGAAAAGGATCGGGAAGCCATTCGTTGGATCGGCTTGCCCCTCGGCCTGCTCGACCGTTACGTCAAGAGGACTCGGCGCGTAGCTGACCAAATTGTCTCTACTGAACGACGCGATGTTGGATTTGCCGAATCGACTCACACACGCGTCGGCAACGACGGATGGCTCGACGGTACCTTCGCCCTCGATACTCGTCACTTCGATTACGTACCGCGCACCTTCCCCAGTTACTTCAAATACGATACCCGGGGCCGTGCCCCCCATCATCACATCGCTCGCATCAAAACCCGTTACGGCCTCGCTAAAACTGACATCGAAAAAGATGGGAACGTTCCGTGTTGGATCGTCTTGATCCTCCCCTTGTTCGACTGCAACCGTCGGCGACGGGGCGGCATACTCCACGCTATTGTCTTCGCTGACAGAGCTGTTATTAAAGTTTCCGGCCATGTCTTGACCCGCGCCCGCCGCAATCGAGGGCACAATGGTTCCCTCGCCCCCTACCGTCGAAACGAAGATCTCGTAGTATCGCCCCTCTCCATCAATTTCGAAAACTACGTCCGACGCGCTGCCGCCCATAGTCACATCACTGGCAGTAAATCCTTCCACCTCCTCGTTAAATTCGATATCAAAACGAATCGGGAATCGGTAGGCGGGATCGGATTGCATGGGAGCCTGTTCAACGGTTACGGACGGGTTGGTCGCGTCGATATACGCCACCGAATTGTCCGTACTGACCGACGCCAAGTTCGCGAACCCGGCCCAGTCGCGACACGTAGCAGCCTCGATCTCAGGTATCAACGTACCGCCGCCGACTGCACTGCGGACGTTGATCGTCCAAAGGAAGCCGTCGCCCTGCACATCGAACTTCACGCCGCTCGCCGTACCGCCCATGGTCACGTCGCGCGCGTCGAAACTGAAGGCTTCTTTGCTGAACTCGATATCAAATGTGATGGGGAACACGCTTGCGGGGTCGGCTTGACCTTCGGACTGTTCTAACACGATCGAAAGTTCGCTGCTCACGTATTTGACGGTATTATCTTCGCTTTCTGAAGCGAGATTCAGGTTGCCCGCAACATCTTGCGCAGCATCTGCACCCACGGTCGGTTCCAGCGTTCCTTCGCCCCCCACGCCGGAGACCGTGATAACGTAAGCGGCACCCGAACCGCCGACATCAAAGGTGACATCGGTGGCTGTCCCGCCCATGATTACGTCCGAGAGATCGAAATCCGTCACATCTCTCGTGAAGACCACATCAAATAAGATGGGCAATTGACGTGTCCCGTCTTCCTGATTTTCTCCCTGCTCGACAGACACTTCGGGCGGCGCGAACATATACGTAACTGAGTTGTCATCACTCGACGAGGCCGCGTTCGGATTGCCTGATAAATCTTCGCACACCCCCGCTGGAATGGTCGGAACAAGGTCGCCCTCAAGGCCTATTGAGACAACCCGAATCGTGTACGAGCTTCCAGTCTCACCGATGACATCAAATACCACACCCGTGGCCGAGCCGCCCATAACGACATCGCTCGCATCAAAGTTTTTCACGGCTTCGCTAAACATCACGTCAAATTCGATAGGGAGTCGACTCGTGGGATCTTCTTGCTTCGCTGATTGATTGACGGTTACGCTCGGCGAAATACCGTTGTTGTAGGTCACCCGATTGTCGATACTCGTCGAAGGACTGCTCTCGAACCCGAAGCCGTCCAACGCTGCCAAAGCTCCTACTGAGGCAACAATAATTCCGTCACCCCGTACCTCCGTCACGTTGATTTGGTAATTCGCGCCCGAACCAATTACATTAAATTCCAGGCCCCGCGCCGCGCCCTTCAAGACGACATCATCGGCGTCGAAGCCAGTTACCGGTCTATTGAAGGCAACATCGAAAACGATCGGCAACACCAGGGTGGGATCTTCCTGTTGCGCAGACTGTTCGACGGTCACCGATAGCCCCGAAGAAGCATAAATGACTGTGTTGTCGATACTGGTCGATAGCGCATTCGGTTTCCCCCCGATGCTCGTACATCCTCCGGAAGGAATCGAAGCGATGATCGTTCCGTCGCCGATAACCGAGGTGACCTCGACGGTGTATTGGGATCCCGATCCAAAAATTTCGAAATCAGCAACTTCCGCCGTTCCTTCGAACAGGATGCCTTCCGCGTCAAAACCGACGACATTCTCATTGAAATAGACGTCGAATATGATCGGGAGACGGGTAGTCGGATCCGACTGCTTTTCGCCTTGGTTAATCGTCACTTCGGGCGGCGGAGCGGTATAGCGAACAAGACTTCCGGAGCTCGTAGAATCAAAGTAGGGCAGTCCCGAAAAATCGTCACACCCGCGCGCGGGAATCCTCGGTTCAATGGTTCCATCCAAGATCACCGAATTTACGATGACCGTGTAGTTCAAGAAATCGACGCCGTTTCGAACTACGTCGAAGGCCACGCCCGACGCAGTACCGTCGATGATCACATCATCCCGACCGAAGCCCGTGATGGCTTCCGTGAATACAACATCGAACGTGATCGGGAGCGCGTTAGTGGCTTCGGCCTGTCCCGCGCTGAGGCCGATGGTTACATCGGCGGTCTTCAAGATGCGTACCACGACCTCTTCAAAATCATTGGGATCATCAATATTCGTCACGCGGAGAGTGGCTGTGTAATCCTGCGTGAACTCGGTGATCAAGGAGTCGATGTGAACGGTCGCCAAGTCACTGCCCTCGCGAGGTTCCACACGAACAACACCCTCGCCCCCTTCAATACGCCAGTTGGGAGGCAACTCACCCAAGTTAAGAATCTTGAAGAAACTGAAGGGCGTACATTCCCGCAAGCCGAGATTGTTTACCGGCACGGACAGATCGGGCGGAAGAAGTTCGAAGACATCGCCGTCGAACACGTCAAAACCCCAGTAGTCGAAGTAGACACCCGTTTCCCTGGGAGTTCGAAGAACATACTCGTTTCCATTGACCTCAATTCGCTCCCCCCCGTCATCAAGCTCGAAGGGCTGCGCGGTGACGACCCCATCCGCAGCCGCATATATAGGTGCAAGAAACTCTGGATTGTAGGGCTCACTAAAGCGAAGCGTCAGTTCGTCGCCGTTCGCCGTCATTTGGACGGAAGCGTAGGTAATGTTCAGCGCATCCAGCCCTGTGTACGATCCGTTGCGGAATGCCTCTGCCGCTTCTGCCGTTAGTTGAACGAGTAACATTCCCACTTGCCAACTCGGCGCATGGTGGATTACGGGTATATCAGGATTTCCATCGCGAATGGCGGCGAGGTCGGCGCTGATCGCGGCCGTCAGTTCCTCGGGAGGTAAGAGCGCCCCGGAGATTTCTAGGGCGAGGAGTTCGGCGTCCAGTAGGTCGCGCACACCATTGGCCCCGAATAGAACGTAGGCTTCGCCTGCATCCTGTCGTCCGTCGTCAGGACCATCGGCACCAGGCGCTCCCAATACGAGGTCGTGGATACCGTCGCCGTTGACATCACCCGACACCGCGAGCGTTCCCGACTGCGACGTCAGCATGTCGAGCGCAGTCGCGCCATGAATGACGACATCTGGATCTTGAACACGTAGGTCAAAGACGGGTGGGAACGCGGGCGAACCGTACAAAATGTACGCGGTGCCCGCATCCGTTCTATCGCCTTCAGGGCCATTTCCGTGCCACGTTCCAACGACCAAGTCGGCAATACCATCGCCACTCAAATCAGATACCGCGTTTCGGAATAGAGAGAGTCCGTCGCCCGCCATCGCGCCGATGATGGTGATGGTAGGACTATCCACACCCAGGTCAATTTCTGTGACTATATTTGCTCCCCCAGCAACCAGGTACACTTCGCCGGCGTTAAATCGGTCGAGACTCCCGTCGCCACCCAGCCGCGCCCCTACGAGCAAATCGTCAATACCATCCCCCGTAAAATCAGCGATGGCAATCGCGCCTCCGCTGGTAAGTTTGTCGCCAAGCCTTCGTCCATAGACCGTCGCATCGGCTGGCACATTGGCTAAATCCAACACATTCGGTAACTCGGTCGAACCGAAAATTACATGAGCCGACCCCTAGTTACTCCGAGTGCCGATCCGACCGTCGGATTGGAGTGCGCCGAGAACTACATCGTCGATACCGTCGTCATTCAGATCACCAGTGGCTACAGCACCTTGACCAGTCAAGAGATCGCCTGCAGCGGCACCGATTATCGTGACATCCGCATTCGCGAGCGCGAGGTCAATCGAAGCGGCAAGCCGTTCCTCGCCGCCGAAGAAAATGTAGGCAGTTCCCGCATTTTCGCGCGAGTGCGCCGAACCATCCGCCGCGAGAGCACCGAGAACTATATCGTCGATACCGTCCCCGTTGAGATCGCCCACGGAGCGGAGCCCGGAAATTGTGAGGCGGTCACTCGTTTGCCGACCGTAGATCGCCGTACCGTCAAACGCGGCCGCGAGGTCAACTACCGAGGCGATATTCGACGATCCGTAGACGACATACACGGCACCGGCGTCACTCTTGAGGCCTGCAGGCCCATCGCTGCCTGATGTCCCCAGGACTAAGTCGTCAATTCCATCTGAGTCGAGATCCGCTAACGCGATGGCTCCTGTTTCCGCAAGCCGATCACCCGCTGCGGCACCGAAGATTGCCACATCCGGCGCGCCGCCAACCGTCCCGGCGACATCTCTCACCCCCCCAAGGCTGGGTCCCCCATAAAAAATGTAGACCGCTCCGGAAGAAATCCTATCGTTGTTCAATCCATCACCAAGCACCGCCCCCACGATCAAGTCGGCGATCCCATCCCCATTCACATCCCCCGTGGTAAGCGCCTGATAGTCCGAGATTTGATCATCGGAATCCCCGCCGAAAATCGTTAGATCCGGGGCGGCACCCTGCGTCCCCAGAAGGTCAGCAACACCCCCCAGTTGCCGAGTCCCCCAATAGGCATACACCTCACCCGCATTGGATCGTGAATCGTCCGGCCCGTCCGCAGTCACGGCACCCAGAATGAGATCGTCAATACCGTCGCCGTTTATGTCGGCCAACACGATCGCGCCATTGCCGAGAAAACCGTCCCCGGACTCGGCCCCAAGGACGGTAACATTCTCAGCCCCTTCTGCCAGATCTATCTGATCGGGAAGTTGAGCCTCGGCTCGCACACAACTGGTCACCGCAAGTACCACAATGGCACAGCAAGTACGAATACGACCGCTAACCGCTAGGCATTGGAATAAGTACATAGGATTTGGATGCCCTCTCGTTGAGCGATGTTCACGAAAACCGAGCATATCCTACCATAATAAACGGGATATACGGTATATAAACAATAAAAATAAGTAGAAATGTGCGATAATTTATAAGTTTAATTACTATTCGTAAAACTTGTTGCCCGTGATCGCGAACGCCGCCCCATCCGCATACCTCGTAGGCCTTGTGGCGATATTTCCTATGGGCATTTGCCTGCTCGTAATCTTTGCAATGGGATTACCGAAGTTCCGAGCGAGATCAAAACGCTCAGACAAACATTCAGCGCCGTAGGATGGTGTCAAGCCCACGCCACCATAGTGCCCCCTGCATGTTGTACACAAGGGGAGCAAGGAGCAGGGAGATGCCCGCCGCGCGTTCCGAAAATTTGCAATTCGACCTCGCGGTGTCAAACACTTAGGGAACAGGGACTTGGCGTTGAATTTCTCGCCGTGTGGAGGGTATTTAAGTGTATGCTGGGAGGCGGGCCGCTATAGGCAGCCCAGAGTTTACAGCCCCACGGGGCAAGGGGAGGCAGCATGGATTGGTATTATGCGCAGGGGAAAGAGCAAAAGGGGCCCATCACCGAAGCCGAATTCGACGATCTCGTCGCCTCCGGCACCATTACTTCCGCCACACTCATCTGGCACGAGGGCCTGGATCGCTGGCGGCCCCGGAGCGAAGTTGTCGCGGGCCTTGGCCTCGTCGATGAAACGGCTTCGGAACCCGCCAGCCTAAGCCCCGAGGGCGAGTACTCCGCCGGGGTCGAGCCGTGCCGAGAATGCGGCCGCTCCTTCGCCACGGAGGAAATGGTCAGCTACGCCGACCAGTGGGTCTGCGCGGACTGCAGAACGGTATTCTTTCAACGCGTGAAAGAAGGGGTGCATGGCGCGGGCGATCTGCGCTACGCCGGATTTTGGATTCGCGTGGGCGCCAAATTCGTTGACGGAGTCTGCCTGGTCGTACTCGGACTACCCAATCAATTTATCGCACCGTCGATTAGCGACCCGACTGTAGGTTTTTTATTTTCCATGACGTTCTCGTTGTTGATCGGGCTCGCCTACACCGTATTCTTCCTCGGGCGCTTTGGCGCAACGCCCGGCAAGATGGCCTTGGGCCTAAAGGTCGTCCGGGCTGATGCTTCGCCCATATCGTACATGCGCGCCGCCGGTCGGCATTTCGCCGAGTTGGTCAGCTATCTAATTTTGTTGATAGGTTATATCATGGTCGCCTTTGATGACGAAAAGCGCGCGCTCCACGACCGCATCTGCGACACGCGCGTCGTGAGGGTGAAGTAGAACATGAGCTTGGATTTATCGGCGCGGGCGCTCTCTCAGTGCGGCAAGTGCCATGCCGACCTTGGAGACGCCTGGGACTTCACCGGCGGGCCTGTCGAATGCCCGGAGTGCGGTGTGCCGCAAGCGGTGGCCGTGTTCCCAGCGTTGTTCAGGCTGTCGGAAACGGGCGAACGTGGCAGGGACTTACTCGTCGATACGCACAGCAGTTGCTACTATCACGCGAATAAGGAAGCGGTGCGGCCATGCGAGGGGTGTGGGCGCTTCCTCTGCGGCCTCTGCGATATCGAGATGAAGGGGGTTCATCTTTGCCCCAAATGTATCGAGGACAACGTTAGCAAAGGGAACTACAAGAGCCAACAGGCCGTTATCACTCGCTATGACGGCATTGCGCTCACGCTTTCGATCCTCCCGATTCTAATATGGCCGTTCACGTTGATAACAGCGCCCGTCGCGCTCTTCTTCGCCATACGCTCCTTTACGAAACCCAATAGCGCGGTGCCGCGCGTTCGATGGCGCGGTGCGCTTGCCTTCATCATTGCGACCATCCAGGTAGTTCTTTGGGGCCTACTCTTCTTTGGAATATTTGGCGATGTTTTCTTCTATAGTGACTTTTGAAGGTGCCGTTTTGCTATTACGGATCTTGGGACACCATCGGGAAAAGTGCTCTTTACCTCGTAAGCGTTTCACGTTACTGTTCAACCCATTCAGGGTTGCAAGATGGTGAGCATTTGCTACCCAGGGTGGCGCGCTTTGCGCTGACCCTGGGCTGAGGAATATAACGCTTTCAGCGTAAACTGCTGAACCGCTGCGGAAGAACAGGCTTGGCGTTTTGCACAAAGTTATTCGGCAGCAGAATAACTTAGCCTCTATCAGGCGACCAACGGGCCGCAAGGCCTCATGAGATTTAGGACTCGACGTGACTGATTTGGCGAAGGATAAAAAGCGATTTACGCGCTTGCCCGGACGCTCGGGCACCCTCTCGGCCAACCGGCAGCGGCTCTGGATGGGCGACGGCTATATTCTGAACCTCATCGAAACAGGGTACACAGAGCGGCACAACCGCTTCTACTTAGACGACATCCAGGCCATCACGTATCACCGCACCGCGCGGCGCGATATTTATTCTGGAATCCTTTTCGGCATACTGCTCCTGTTCCTGGTTTTGGGAGTTTACGTATCGTCGATTTTTGGAGGCCTCTTCGCCGGCGCGGTGGTGATATGGGTCGTGTGCGCCTTTTTTGGAATTTTGGCCCTAGTGAACATCGCCCGGGGCCCCACATGCGTGTGCCGCGTCTACACCGCCGTTCAGTCGGTCAAGCTGGAAGCCGTGGCGCGCGAACGGGAAGCACGGCGTTTCATCGCCCAGGTAAGGCCCTTCATCGAAGGCGCCCAGGGCCAAGTGACCCGCGAATACCTGGAAGCGCAGGGGGACCTTTCCGAAGTTCAGGCGGGTGCCTATGTGGAACAGAACCCGGCCGTCCCCAAGCAAACGGAAGCCAAACCCGCCGCCTCGGGTCGGCTTCATCTTGCGGGCTTCGCGGCCTTGACATTGGTGGGCGCTTTGTCTTTCATAAAGTTAGCCGAGCCCGGCGCGGTTCTCGATTGGATTGCGATTTTCGTTACCATTTTTTACGTGGGAATGATTGTTTCCGCCCTCATCGCGCAGAGGACTCAGAGGGTCCCGCCGGCCCTCTCCATGTTAACGATCACCGCCATCGTGTACGCGATGATCGCGCTAAGCCTCGGGGGCGTAATCGGCGGGATTTCCGCAGGGTTCGCAGGCGAAGAATTTAACCCGATCAACCCCACCAGTATCTTCAACGACAGTCCATGGTTCAGGGGCTATATGATGGTAACCGGCTCCATCGAGCTGCTTCTCGGCATCGCCGGTTGCCTATTGACTGTGGACTTCATGAGGACACGGGCCTTGTATTCTCCAGGCCGCTTTTGGCGCCCCGCGTCGACCGCCAACCCCGATTCGGCTTCCGATGGGGACGGCTCATGAACGCGATCATCCATCAGCGGTGCTTTAACCACGCGGCGCGCGAAGCCGTCGCCCGCTGCCCGCAATGCCAACGCTATTTCTGCCGCGAATGCACCACCGAACACGACGAAAAAGTGCTCTGCGCCTCCTGCCTTGCAGCCGCCGTTCCCAGCCACGAGGCGCGGGTGCGCCGCCGGTCCGCCTTCATGCGCGCGTCGCAGTTCACCGCAGCTTTCCTCATCTTGTGGTTCGTATTTTTGGGTTTGGGACGCAGCTTGCTCGGCCTGCCCGACTCGTTTCACAGCGGGGAACTTTGGCAAACGAACTTTCTGGACGAAGATTGAGACGCTCGAAAACAGCGCTAGAACCCCTAGGAGCGGTCGCGCTCGCGGAGAACGCCATTCGTGTTTTGCGCACGGCGCCCCACCGGGTGATCGCGTGTTATTTCGTGGGTGCCCTTCCGTTCGTGATCGCGCTGTTGTACTTTTGGACCGACATGGCGTACAACGCCTTTGCCTACAGCCGGGTCGGGCCGTTTTCGCTGCTCCTTGCGGCGCTGTTTATTTGGATGAAGGTGTGGCAGTCGATGTTCGCCCTGGGAATGCGCGCGCACGCCGCTGCGGATCCGGCCCCGCGCGTGGGCCTTCGGAGGGCCGCGCGCATCGCGTGTAATCAAGCGATCATCCACGCGATGGCCTTGCTTGCGATGCCCATCGCCGTCCTCACCCTCGCGCCCTTTCCCTGGTTCTATGCCCTCGTTCAGAATGCCACCGTGCTGGACGACGGCGAGCGCGAAGGCGTATCGGCCTTGCTCAAGGACTCCGTCAGCCATGCGAATCGGTGGCATTGGCAAAACCATATTCTCGTCTGGCTCATGAGCCCAATCCTCGTGATGCTTGCGGCGGCGTTTTACCTTTTCCTGCTGCCTGTTCTCAGTATCTTTTCGCCGAGTTGGTCGGCGGATCTCTTGCCGTTGTACATGTTCATCGTAGGACTCAGTGTTTTTATCCTGTCTCCTTTCGGCGTGCTTGTCGCGGCAAATATTGTTTCATTCCTCATGTTCACCCCCTTCATGCTGCGTATCCTCCTTGGAATCGAGACGCAATTCTCTATTGGAGCAACATCCATTAACGATCCCACGTTCATGCTCATCGTATGCGCGATGACCTACTTGTGCATGGACCCGGTCATCAAGACGGCCTACGTGTTGCGCTGTTACCACGCGGACGCGCTGCACAACGGAAACGACATCCGGATGAACTTCAAGCGCTTCCACGCGAAACTGGCGCGCGCGGTGGGGGCCTCGGTCGCGGTCCTTCTTCTAACGGGGTTCGCATCCGCCGGAGCGCAATCGCTTGACACGCGTGTCTCGCCGGATGCGCTGGACCGGGCGCTGGACCAGGTGTTGGAACAACGCGACTTCGCTTGGCGCGCTCCCCGCGTTATCCCAGAGCGCGAACCGAACAGGATTGTCACTTGGTTCCAGGAGAGTTTGACTGGGGCGTGGGACTGGGTCCGCGATAAATTTCGGCGCGTCTACGAGTGGATAGAAGGTTGGTTTAATCGCACCGCGGAAAGGGTTGTGGGAAATGACTCGGGGAGTTTGTCAGCGCTGGGCGAAGGGCTTCGGATTGCGCTTTACCTGCTTATCGGCGGGCTGGGGGTGGCCCTCGTGTTGCTCCTCGTGAAGTCATGGCGCAGCCGAATGCCGTTCGCGCCCATCGCGGAGATGGCCGCGACCGGGACGCCCGATCTGGAAGACGAGTCGACCACGGCGGATGCGCTGCCGGAGGAAGGTTGGCTCACCATGGCGTCTGAATTGGAGTCCCAGGGCGACCTGCGCCTTGCGATGCGGGCCTTGTTTTTTGCGACGCTGGCCCATTTGATCCATGGCGGCCTCATTGCCATTGCCCGCTACAAATCCAACAGGGATTACGCAATCGAACTCGACCGATTCGCCCATGTTGACGCGCAAGCTCCCACATCATTCCGGCAAGCGGTGGGCATGTTCGAAGCCGTGTGGTACGGATTTCATTCCGTTTCGGAAAGCGGATACGATGCCTACCGGCGAGTCCAGGAGACCGTGCGAGTCCGTACCGCGGAACTCGTCACAGGCGGCGACCGTGCGCCCGCCCCGGCCAGCGGGGCCGAACGATGAGAAATACAGGGAACAAAGCAGTTCTTCTGGGCATCATCATCGTGGCGGGGCTTTTCCTTGCCGCCATGTACGAGCTACTTCTCCTGCGATACGAAACGGGAAACACGTATCCGGTGTATTCGTCCATGCGAACGGACCCGCTCGGGACCCGCGCGCTACACGACGCGTACGCTGCGATACCTGGGCTGCGCGTTTCGAGAAATCTTTTACCGATTAATTCGCTCGAAGACTCGGCGTCGACGGCCATCATCATGGCGGGCGCATTGCCGACTAAAGACCCCGAAGATCTACTGGAGTCGCTTGAACGAATGGTGTCGTCGGGGAATAGGTTGCTTATAACGTTTGCGCCTCTCTACAGCGAGTACCGTTTTGATAGGTACACGGGCAAGGATGACGAGGAAGAGGAGGCCGCCTCGGACGATGCTCCGGCAGACGAGGAGCCCTTCACAATTACCCCAGTCGATGACACTTTTCCTGAAGAAGAAGAGAGTGCAAGAGAGAGAGAACTACGGGAACAGGAGGAACGCCTTCTCGGACGGATAGGTTCTATTCAAGATCGCTGGGGCTTTCGCTACCTATTCGAGCGTATCCCACGGGATGACGATGGAGATTATGAGGTATGGGAGGCGGCGCTCGTTTCGGAAGTACCTGGTTTACCGGAGGTTATGTCCTGGCATACCGGGCTGGGCTTCGACGAACTCGACGAGGCATGGACAACACTTTATCTCCGTGAGGACACCCCCGTCGTCGTCGAACGCGCCTGGGGCGACGGCACGATAGTTCTTGCCTCCGACACGTTTTTTGTAAGCAACGAGGCCATGCGCAGTGAGCGTCACACCGGGCTGCTGGCATGGTTGGTCGGCCCGCAAGACGCGGTGATATTTGATGAGACCCACCTCGGCATTGGGGAATCGCCGGGCGTAATGACGCTTGCCCGGCGCTACCGGCTGCATGGGGTTATCGCCGCGCTGGCGATGGTCACGCTACTCTTCGTGTGGCGAAATATGCTGACGCTTGTCCCGCGCCAAGCCACCTCCCAAAGGGATCCGTTCGCGGGCCGACGGGTGTATCCAGGGCAGACCCTGGCGGCGGGCTTTCTAAACCTCCTCCGCCGGAGTGTGCCTCTCCCCCGCCTTCTTGAGATCTGCCACGAGGAATGGGTCAAATCGGAGAAGGCGTTTGGAACGCGGCACCGAAACGAAGATGAAGACATTCAAAGGGTTATGGAATTGAATCGCGCCGCGTCGCCGAAACACCGCGACAGTGCGGGCGACTACCGCCGGATTAGCGCCATTTTGGCGAAAAAGAAAGGAACGCTGTGAACGCAGATGTAGAGGGGCTTCGCGATGTGCTTGATCACGCGCGCACGGAAATATCGAAGGTAATCATCGGCCAAGACGACGTCATTAACGCGTCCCTGATCGCGATTTTCACGGGACAGCACGCGTTGGTGGAAGGGGTGCCGGGCGTAGGGAAGACGCTGTTGGTGCGGACGCTTGCCAAGGTGTTGGGCTGCGACTTTTCGCGCATTCAATTCACGCCCGACCTCATGCCGGCAGACATCACGGGCACGAATATATTCGATCTCCAACAAAACACGTTCACGCTCGTGAAGGGCCCTGTGTTTACATCCTTTCTACTGGGCGATGAAATAAATCGCGCGCCCGCGAAAACGCAATCGGCCCTGTTGCAAGCCATGCAAGAGCGCCGCGTCACCATCGATACCAAAACGCATGAACTCTCGCCAAATTTTACCGTCTTCGCAACGCAAAACCCCATCGAGTACGAAGGCACCTATCCCCTTCCCGAAGCGCAAAAGGATCGGTTCATGCTCAAGATTTCCATGAGCGCGCCGAGCGAATCGGATGAGCTGCGCTTGGCGGGCCTCCTGTTGGGAGAGGAGACGCCTGAACGCGTACTCGATAGCGGCACCGTGCAGCCCGTCGTTTCCGATGGCGACCTGAGCGGGGTTCGAAAGGGTTTACAGGGCATCGCATTGCGCGAGGAGATTACCGCGTACATCGTCGCGCTCGTGCGCAAGACGCGCGTCCATGACAGCGTTCTCGTTGGCGCAGGCCCGCGCGGCACACAGGCCCTTCTTCTCGCGAGCCGGGCCTATGCGGCCATCAACGGGCAGGATTACGTTACACCGGATGATGTCAAAGCGATGGCGCTGCCTACACTGGGACATCGCATGGTCCTTCGCCCGGAATATGAAATTGAAGGCGTCACCATAGCTGAGGTGGTGGAACGCCTCCTTCAAGACGTCGCCGTTCCCCGTTAAGGAATGCACCGAACCCAACTATGATTGTTCCCAACACAAAACTCGTTGCCGTCTCTGCGACGCTTCTGCCGTCGGGGGCGTTACTGGCTGTAGCGATCCCTGCGGCGGCCCCGATCCTTTCGTTCCTGTTGGTTGCCTTCCTATGCGTCGTCGCCGCCGACGCGCTGGGGTCATTCCGATCGCTGGACGGGATCGAGGCCCGTTTTCCGGAATCCGTCAGGCTAACCGCTGGGAGAGAAGGGCAACTCCAACTCGGGCTCGCAATCTCGACGGCGCGAAACCGAAGCCTGCGGGCGGGCCTCTTGCTTGACGACGCGCTCGGCGTGGAATCTGATATTGTGCCGCTACGCCTGCCGCGCGAAACGGGTGATGCGAAAATTGCGTGGAGTTGTATCCCCACGGCCCGGGGCGCGCACACCGTGGAGGGCCTCTACCTCGAAGGGGCATCGCCCCTGGGGCTGTGGTCCTATCGAGGCGAGCTGCCCGGCCGGACGGAAGTTCGTGTTTACCCAAATTTGCAGAAGGACTTTCGCCAGATGGCGGCCATATTTCTGAACCGGGGCGCCTTTGGGATCCATGCGCAACGGCAGGTCGGGAAGGGCCGGGAATTCGAGAAGCTCCGCGAGTATGTGCCCGGCGATAGCTTCGAGGACATTGATTGGAAGGCGACGGCCCGGCGGCAGCGCCCCATCACCAGGGAATTTCAGGTCGAGCGCACTCAGGAGGTATACGTAATCATCGACGCCTCGCGCATGAGCAACCGGGTATGCGATCGAGGAAGGGACAGCCACGTGGAAGAAACACAGCTTGAGCGCTCCATCGCTGCGGCGCTGGTCCTGGGCCTCGCGGCGGAACGGCAGGGCGACCTCTTCGGAATCATGGCTTTCTCGGACCGCGTCAAGAGCTTTGTTCCGGCCAAGGGTGGCAAAGCACACTTCAACGCATGCCGGGAAACCATCTACGCGCTCAAGACCGATGTGGTCAATCCCGATTTCGAGGAAACCTGCGCGTTTATCCGCTTGCGGCTGCGCAAGCGCGCGCTGCTCATTTTTCTCACGAGCCTGGACGATCCGGTTCTCGCGGAAAACTTCACGCGAGACGTTGGCATGCTCTCGCGTCATCATCTGGTACTCGTAAATATGATCACGCCGGATGGGGTCGCGCCCCTGTTC
>JAPYPO010000531.1 GCA_029937645.1 Candidatus Hydrogenedentota bacterium | reverse complement strand
CAATCTCATTGGCTCCGGTCGCCGACGGGTCCATATGGGTAATCTCGGTTCAGACGATGATGGGAGCGTTCGTCGCCTGCATGGGCATGATTCCAATCCTCGAATCTGCCGAAGCACAATCGGAAACGCCTATCGAGGACAAGGAAATTTACGGGGCCGACGACCGCCTCGATATTTTCGAAGTAACCGATCCTGTTGTCGGAGCCCTCGCCAATTCCGTGGCGGGGTTATTTTATGCTCACCGCGTGCCGGACCGCGGCGACGGTGGCGTAGACTTCGTTTTCGATCCGCGCGATAGCGACGACTATTGGCTGTGCGGCGATGAGCGGTTTTTCGACCAACCCACAGCCCCATTCTGCACGGCCTTCATGGTAGGACCGGACCTTATCGCCACGGCGGGCCATTGCATAACTTTCGAAGCCTTGGACGATCTGCGCATTGTCTTCGGGTTCGAAATGATCGACGCGAACACGCCCGTCACTTCCGTCGGTCCGGAACGCGTGTATCGGATCGCAGATGTTGTCGTGGCCCGCGACGATCTATTCACCGACTACGCGATCCTCCGAGTCGACCGTCTGATCGTGTCGCCCGGCGCTGTCCCGCTTCCGCTTCAAACCGATAGCAAGATCGCGTCCGATACGCGCGTAGGCATCATCGGCCATCCGCAGGGTCTCCCGTTAAAGGTCGCCTTCGGCGCCGAAACGACGGCGCACGATTCCGCCTTGTTCGAATCCAAGTTTGTCGCAAACTTTGACGGTTCAGGCGGCAACTCAGGTTCGCCCGTATTTAATCAGGAAACGGGCGAGGTCGAGGGCATCTACGTCAGCAGCCTGGCAAATGACTTCGTGGAGGAAGACGACTGCTTCCGCTTGAATGCGCTGAACAATGAAGACGGCGCGCAATTCGCTCAGCGATCCTCGACATTCGCCCCCTACCTTTCCCGCGGATGCGCCGCGCGCCCGGCAAGCCATCGCGCCTCTGGGGTGTATGGCGATGTATTCGTTCTCGCTCTGGCCATCGGGTGCTTGATGTGGTCCGCGGGAATCCAACGAAATCGATCCGGAATATCTTCTTGACAAGTGGGTCGTTGTTTGGGACTATCCCGGCAGTTCGCGCTGCCTCGATCGCTGTGGCCGAGGTGCAGCCATCTTTGGGTTCGGTCGTGTTTTTGACACGGGGCCGCTCGTATGGGTATACTCTGCCGTTCATTTGGGATTTCCTGCCATTTCGGGGGATTGAGGCGGGAAGGTGTGTCTACGGGCCGCCGTTAATAGGCGTGAGCCAAAGCAGAATGAAAAGACCAGTTGCGCCGTAACGTTGACACCCTCGGGTTGTACTGTTCATAGGCATGTGCGCTCCACCATTACCAACCTTCACTTCGTTGATACCTGGGACCGGTTGCGGGTGAATAACGGCTTGGTCTCGAGAAATACCCGGTTGGTGAATTGCCCTAACATGTACAGTAGATTGGTGTTCCAAATTATTTTGGAGTTACGTATGAACACGCATTCAGCGGCCACAGGGCCAAACGCGACTATAAATTATTTTTCGTGCGAGCGAGGGCATTGCGGCCCGCTCGCGTACAGAACTCAGTAAGCCGGAGGGAATAATGTCACATTTCTACAATGACATCGGCGCGCGAATCGTCGGAACGGGATCGTTCCTTCCGGAAAAGGTCTTGACTAACCATGACCTCCCGGGACTCGAAAAGTCGAACGGTGCCGTCGAACGACTGCTCGGGGCTGTCGAGCGCCGCGCCGCTGCCGAGAAAGAAACCTGCTCGGATATGATTGTTGTCGCGGCAAATCGCATCCTTGAAGATGCAGGCATGACCGCACTAGATGTAGACCGGATCATCGTAAGCGCGACACCGGGCGACTATGTTGAGCCGAGCACGGCCAGCGTGGTCCAGCACAAACTCGGCGCGAAATGCCCATCCGTTGATATAGGCATGTCCTGCGTAGGGTGGCTCGCCGGGCTCGACTATGCGCTCCGCTGCATCGCCACGGGCGAGCATCGGATCCTGGTCCTCGCCGGCACCATCGTTTCCCGCGGCACCCCCTTCTTCAATCCCATGCACCGAGCCATCTTCGGCGACGGCGCAGCCGGCGTATTGATTGAAAAATCTGACCGGCATAATTTCTTGTCCGGTGCCATGTGGACCGATGGTCAGTACCACGAAATGATTACCATGCCGAATCATATTTCGGTGCCGACCGAAAATATCCCCGAGGAATACCACGGCAGTTTCCACATGGGCGACGGACGGGTTATCCAAAAAGCCCTGCGCGACAACCTGCCGCTCGGCGTCGAAGGTGTATTGGCCGACGCGGGCCTAACGCGTGACGATATCGACGTTTGCTTCATCCATCAACCCAGCATGCCGCTCTACAAGGTGGCCGTGAAGGCGGTTGGCGTGGCTGAGGAAAAGCTGGTCGAGGATTACGCGCAATACGGAAACACCATTTCGGCCGAACTTCCCATCTCGCTGGACGAGAATGTTAAGTCGGGCCGGGTGAAGCGTGGAGACACGATTTTGAAGGTGACTTACGGCGCCGGGTTCAGCGGCGGGATCATGCTCTATAAGTTCTAAATGTTCACGAGATGAACACCCGAGTTACAACGGGTTGAGACACAAAGAATATCGGGCCGCGGATTTCGATTCGCGGCCCGTTCTTTTTCTTGATGGGGAACACGAATTACTCCCAACAGCGCGAGTCAGTAACCACCACCAGAGCTGGTGGCCTGAGGAAGGCCCCTAAAAGGGGCCGAGAAGAGCTTTGACAAAATGACAAGATAAGACAGGATTGCGTGTTCTGGTAGACGAGGCACAATCCGGACATTGTCGGGAAAGAATCAAGAACAAACCCTATTGCCATTGCGAATCGGAAGCCGCTACGCGGGAAATTGGATTGAGAGAGGGAACCACGAATGGACACGAATAGACACGAATTGTGAAAACATTAGTGTTCATT
>JAPYPO010000530.1 GCA_029937645.1 Candidatus Hydrogenedentota bacterium | reverse complement strand
GCTTCAATCTCATTGGCTCCGGTCGCCGACGGGTCCATATGGGTAATCTCGGATACACTACGTTTCCCCTGTTTCGGATTCGACTTCTGTTGACTCAGCGAACGTTTGTGTAAGGGTATTATCATGATTCCTAAAATGGTGGTTAGAAGGTCTTTTCGTTTACCAAGCGCCTTAGGTATACCGTTGATTTGGGTAGCGGCACTCGCTTTCGCCCATGGAACAACGGCGTACGGCCAATCCGAACAGGTGGACTTCAATCGAGACGTGCGCCCAATCCTCTCGAATGTATGTTTCAAGTGTCACGGCCCCGACGCGGGCGCGCGGAAGAAGGACTTGCGGCTGGACCTCGAGGAATCCGCGATCGAGGAACGGGACGGCGTCCGGGCGATTGTGCCGGGCGATCCCGCCGCCAGCGCGATGGTGCAGCGCATTACCCATAGCGATCCCGACGAACGCATGCCCCCACAGAACCAAACGCATAAGCTTAGCCAGCAGGATATCGACGTGATCATCCGCTGGATTAAGCAGGGCGCGGAATACGATTTACATTGGGCTTATACGGCCGTGAATCGCCCCCCCGTTCCCAACGTGAAACAGGCGGACTGGGTTAGCAATCCGATCGACAACTTCATCCTGAACCGTTTGGAAAGTGAGGGGCTCCAGCCGAGCGCGGAGGCAGACCCGGTGACGCTTACGCGGCGGATGTTTGTCGACCTGACGGGGCTCCCTCCGAAACCGGAGGATGTGCGCTCTTTCGAGACCGACGGGCACGAGCCCATAGTGGATCGCCTGATGGCGTCGCAGCACTATGGCGAACGCATGGCGGTCACTTGGCTTGACCTGGTCCGCTATGCGGATTCAGCGGGCTATCACAACGACCCACCGCGCAGCATATGGCCCTATCGCGATTACGTGATCAACGCGTTCAACAATAACAAGCCCTTCGACGAGTTCACGACGGAGCAATTGGCCGGCGACCTGCTTGAAAACGCGACGCAAGAGGACTTGGTAGCCTCTGGCTACAACCGCCTTAATCAGACGACAGGCGAAGGCGGTGCCCAGGCGAAAGAGTACTTGGCGATCTACTCCGCCGACCGCGTACGCACCACGGCTGCGGTGTGGCTTGGCAGCACCTTTCTCTGTGCGCAGTGCCATGATCACAAGTACGATCCCATTACGATGAAGGATTTCTACAGTTTCGCCGCGTTTTTTGCGGACATTGAAGAACAAGGCGTCTACGCTGGTCCGGGAACTACGCTGACTCTAAAGACAAAGGAGGGCCGCGCGCGTGAGCAGGAATTGCGGGCAGCGGTCACCGAAGCGGAGAAGGGACTCGCGATTCCGGATTCCGATTTGACGGAAGAGCGGAATGAGTGGATCGAGGGAACCCACTTCGACCTGATGTTGCAGGGCATCCGCGGGTGGGCACCCGTGCAGCCGACCTCGATACATTCTGAGAGCGGTTCGACCCTGGAACTCCAGCCGGATTTCTCTGTGCTGTCTACTGGGGAATTCCCCGATCGCGATACCTACACCATTGAAATCGAGACGGGGCGCAAAAACGTCACCGGACTCCGGCTCGAAGCATTGACTCACGAAAGTTTTGGCGGTGGCCTGACGCGCGATGCGCCCTTCATTGAACTAAGCGAATTTGAAGTATTCACAGGCACCCAAGAAGACGGAAACCTCGCAAAGGCGGAAATCGCTGAGTTGCTAGCGAACGATAAAGAGATCATCGATAATCGCGCCTCCCATCTCGCGATAGACGGTAACCTAAAAACGGGTTGGCACGTAAACAAAATCTGGCCCGGGAAAAAGGCGGTAATCGCCGTCAAATTCGCGAACCCAATTGAGGGCGGCCCCGGAACAAAACTGACGGTGCGCATGCACCATCAGGCACTCAAGACGCAGACCCTCATTGGGCGCTTCCGCATTTCATTGACCACGGCCGAAGAAGTTGCCGCGGATCGAAGTGTAGACACTTCGGAGCCGGTGCTCGTTGGTGTAACAAAGGCCGCGCAGGAACGCAGCGAAGAAGCGACCGCGCAAATCAACGCGCACTACCGCCTCGTTTCGCCCAGGCTTGAGAAGGTTCAGAAGGCGGTCGACAAAAAGCAAGGCGCATTGAGTAATCACGTCAATAGGTATCCGAGGACGCTCGTCACAAAGTCGGTGGAACCGCGCACTATACGGATACTTCCCCGCGGAAATTGGATGGATGATTCGGGCGAAATCATGTCTCCCGCAATCCCCGAGTTCCTGGGCGAAACGCCCATGCGCGGCGAGCGTGTCACCCGCTTGGATCTGGCAGACTGGCTCGTGTCACGCGACAACCCGTTGACCGCGCGCGTCTTCGTGAATCGCTTGTGGAAGGAACTCTTCGGTAAAGGGCTTTCAAGCCTGATGGAAGATGTCGGCGCTCAAGGAAAACCGCCCACCCATCCGGAGTTGCTAGACTGGCTCGCCGTTGAATTCATGGAGAGCGGGTGGGATGTGAAACATATGGTGCGCCTTATGACCACCTCGGCAACCTACCGGCAAGCTTCGACCGCCTCTGCGGCGCTCCGTGAACTGGATCCCTTTAACCGCTTGTTGGCTCGGCAGTCGCGTGTTCGTTACGGCGCCGAGGCAATTCGTGACACCGCGCTTGCCCTGAGCGGCCTTCTTGTGCCCGAAATCGGGGGCCGGAGTGTGCGCCCCTATCAGCCCGCGGGATACTACGCCCACATGAACTTCCCGAAACGTACCTATCAAGTCGATTCCGGGAAGAATCTTTTCCGCCGGGGCTTATACACACACTGGCAGCGAACCTTCTTGCATCCATCGATGCTGACCTTCGACGCGCCGAGCCGCGAGGAATGTACTGCGGACCGTCCTGTGTCGAATACACCACAGCAGGCGTTGGTCTTATTGAACGACCCGATTTACGGTGAAGCGGCGCGGGTTTTTGCAGCGCGAATTCTGCACGAGGGCTTT
>JAPYPO010000529.1 GCA_029937645.1 Candidatus Hydrogenedentota bacterium | reverse complement strand
CGATACATCAGCCTGAAAGGCAATCGCTTTGACACCGAAGGCGCGAGCTTCTTCGGCCACCGCCTCGGCTTCGTCCTTCGAGCTGCTGTAGTTGACCAACACGGCGCAGTCCTGACTGGCGAGAGAGAGGGCGGTGGCTCGGCCGACGCCTCGGCTTCCTCCCGTTACGACGGCGGTTTTACCCTTGATATCCATGGGGTGCTCCTTATCGACGTTGAGAATTACCAAAGTGCTAGGATGTAGCATACGGAGAGGTGGAAAGTAAAATACTGTCCGGCGATTGCCCCCTAGCAGGGGCCCGCGAGACCGGCACGGGGCGCTCGACTCTTCCATGGTCTGAATGGCATAATCGTCAATCCCGGCTTGTCCGATATCCGCCCAACACGGCCGGTTATTCGGAGCGAGCCGTGTGACAGCAGAAGTCGTTTCCAGAAAACTCCGAGGGAGCAGGGGTTACCTATGTCGAAGATGAAAGCCACTATCGCGCCGGAGCTGGGGAAGAATCGGCGAAAGCGCATCGGGGAATTGTTGGTAGAAGACGGCGTGATCACGACCGGCCAAATTGACGAAGCGCTCGTGGTGCAGAAAGAGAAGGGGGGCAAACTGGTCGAGGTGCTCATCAATCTCGGCTACCTTACACCCGATAAGTTCGCCAATTTCGTCTCTCACATGCGGGGCATTCCGAGCATCGATCTATCCCAATACAGCGTGCCGGAAGAGCTGTGTTCTTTGGTCCCGAAAGAGTTTGCGATTAAGAACGAGATCTTTCCCATAGACCGCCTCGGCAAACTCCTGACGGTGGGCATGGTGATGCCGCTCGATGTGGATACGATTCAAGTGCTTGCCGAATCCACCGGGTTAAAAGTTAAAACATTGCTGTGCAGCAAGGTTGATATTCTCAACGCAATCGACAAGTACTATCGCGATAACGAGGAATCCACCGAATCAGAAATCGAGCTCGATGAGCCATCCGCCGCTGCTGCTGAAGGGCAGGAGCAGAAGGAAAAGGAGCAGATCGAGAGCAGCATTAAGCTGGAAACCTTGGCGGCCCTCGTGCGCCAGTTGGATTCGCTGCCGACCCTCCCGCAGACCGTACAGCTTGTGCGTGAAGCGACCGAAGACGAGAACATCTCCTTGAAAGAGGTCGGAGACATCGTGTCAAAAGATCTGGCCGTCTCCGCCAAGCTGCTGCAGATGGCGAATTCCGCTGCCTTCGGATTTCCAAACCGCATCGTGACCGTTGAGATGGCGACCACCCTGCTCGGCCTTCGGGAGACCTACTCCGTCGTGCTCTCGTCGTCCATCATCGACTTGGTCGAGAAGTCCAGCCATTTCGACCATCAAAAGTTCTGGACTGAACCCGTCTACTGCGCCACGGTAGCCCGCCTCCTCGCGAAGGGGAAGGGAATCAAGAAAACAGCCGGTATTTTTACCGCCGCCCTGCTGCACGACATCGGGCGCTTCGCCATATGGGAAACGGCTCCGCAACGATATACGCAAGTGAATACCGAGCTGCTGGGGAACGATCTCATCGAAGCCGAAGAGGCCATCCTGGGCATCACCCACCCCGAAGCGGGCTTCCTACTCGCCGAACATTGGGATCTTCCTCCAGAACTGGCGCTGCCAATCCGTTTCCATCATCATCCGGAGCGCGCCGATGCGGCACAGGAAACCGTGGCGATTGTCGCGTTATCTGCCGCGATGACGGAGGCACACGCAGCCAATCTTGCCACCGAAGAAGCCATGTTTGAGCATGCGGCGCCCTTTGCCAAACCCCTCGATATGGACGCGACGAACCTGTTCCAAATTCATGCGGAGGCACTCGACGCATTGGCCAACGAGAACGCTTGAATCCGGGTTAGCCCGGTGAGATATCCGGGTTAGGTCGCCAGCACATCCGCGATGCGGACACACCGGGGGTCGAAGGCGCTCTTCACCTCCCAGGTATCGGAAAATGGCCGTAGAATGACTTCGCCGCCGTTCAGGGCTGCCATCACATTCGATTGCCCCTCCACCAACGCTTCGACGGCGGCGACGCCCAGCCGACTCGCCAGGATTCTATCCCATGCGGTAGGAGATCCGCCCCGCTGCAAGTGGCCAATCACGGTAACACGCTGATCGGTGAACTCAGACTGCTCGGATACTTTCGCCGCTATTTCCGAAGCGTTGCCCGCCTCGTCCCCTTCGGCCACGACGACAATGCTGGAGGTTTTCCCACGATCACGACAGGCGCGTAGCCGGTCGACCAGCACGCCGATATCCGTCGGCGTCTCGGGAACGAGCACGGCTTCCGCGCCGCCTGCGATCCCGCTCATCATGGCCAGATAGCCGCTGTGCCGACCCATCACCTCGACAAAGAAAATCCGGTCGTGCGAATCCGCCGTGTCGCGCAGCCGGTCGATGGCCTCGACCGCCGTATTGAGCGCCGTGTCATAGCCTATCGTGAAATCCGTACCGCCGATGTCATTGTCAATCGTCCCCGGCATGCCCACGCAGCGGATTCCATGTTCTTCATACAACGCCGCCGCGCCCCGGTACGTGCCGTCGCCACCGATAACAACCAGGCCATCGATATCCCGGTCCAGCAGCGTCTTCGCGGCCCGTTCCCGGCCCGCCGGAACGAGAAAGGCTTCGCATCGGGCCGAGTGAAGAATCGTTCCGCCCCGGTTAATAATCCCACTAACCGAACGCCCGTCCATCTCGACCAGCCGATTGTCGATAAGGCCCTGGTAGCCCCGTTCCACACCCCAGACCTTCATCCCCGAATGAATAGCCGAACGCACCACCGCGCGAATCCCGGCATTCATGCCCGGGGCATCTCCCCCGCTGGTTAATACTGCGATATTTTTGGTCATTCTAATACCTCGAAGCTCCTAGGACACACCCATGATCTCATGGCTGTTTTCGGTCAAGTGCATAATTGTGGGACCGCCGCCCTCGGCGGTCATGCGACATGCAATGACTTTCCGGCTGCGA
>JAPYPO010000528.1 GCA_029937645.1 Candidatus Hydrogenedentota bacterium | reverse complement strand
GAACAGGTGATCCTTTTCCTCCGGAATGGGTGATCTTTTTCACCGGAATGCGCATAAACCGCCGTTTACAATAAGGTGCCGTCTTGAATGCTTCCTTTGAGGCTCCTTCGGTCGAACCGTATAATGCGCTTCTGAAAACTACACATCGTTTTTTCCGTAACATTGACACAGTCCCCTGGTTTCTATGCGAATACGCATAGGCTTATGTACCAATACCCATTAGGAATAATTGTTTGATGAGTGAGAAATCTATAGCGATCGTCGGCGCCACCGGAGTGGTGGGCCAGTGCATGTTGGAGACGCTGGAGAAACGGGGTTTCCCCGTTAAATCGTTGAAGGTTCTGGCGTCGGCACGTTCGGAGGGGAGAGAGCTTTCCTTTCGAGGCGAGAAGCTGAAGGTGGAGGTGCTTAACGAAGATTCGTTTAAAGGTGTGGAGATAGCGCTGTTTAGCGCGGGTGGAGGAACCAGTGAAAAATTCGCGCCTCTTGCCGTAGCGGCGGGCTGTGTGGCGATTGACAATTCGAGCGCGTGGCGCATGGATCCTAAAGTTCCGTTGGTTGTGCCTGAGGTAAACGGAGACGATCTTAAGTGGCATGAGGGGATTATTGCGAACCCAAATTGCTCCACAATCCAGATGGTCTGTGTTCTCAAACCACTTCACGATGCGGCCACAATACATCGGGTAGTCGTTTCTACCTATCAGGCGGTTTCTGGTGCCGGCAAGGAGGCCTTGGACGAACTTGCGGACCAGACACGCGCCATTCTTGATGGAAAAGAACCCATCTGTGACATTTTCCCCTACCCCATCGCGTTCAATTGCATTCCTCAGATTCCGCAGAGTGACGCGTTCCTGGACAATGGTTACACGACGGAAGAATTAAAGATGATTAACGAAACGAAGAAGATCATGGGGGACGACTCCATCCGAGTTACCGCAACGACCGTTCGCGTGCCCGTCCATACAGGCCATAGCGAATCGGTTAATGTGGAAACGGAGAAAAAGCTCCGTGCGGATGAAGCGCGCGCTATTCTCGACCATGCTCCGGGCGTGACGGTGAAGGATGATCCAACGAATCAGGTATATCCATTGGCGTTGGATTCCGTGGGTGATGGCGCGACCTTTGTTGGCCGAATTCGGGAGGATTTGTCGCATCCATCGGCGTTAGACATGTGGATTGTTTCGGATAACCTGCTAAAGGGCGCAGCGTATAACGCGGTGCAAATTGCGGAATTACTGTAACGTCTTACCCGCCCTGCGTGCACAATTCGAGTGCGAATTGCTCCCCTTCTTCCGTCTCAAATATTGTAGAAACACAGATCGTGCCTTGCTTGTGATATACCTCGTGACCCCGTCCTGAAATGATTGTAGGTAAGGTAATATCAAACTTATACTGTGTATTTCCCAACGTCGTTTTCGCCTGGCCGGCTATCATATTAATTAATTCGCCCACTCCATCGTGAACCATGACATCCCCAATACCGCCTTTAATCTCTTCTCCTCCCATCATGGCGCTAACACAATCAATGGCCAACTGCGCGGGCAACGTTACACACGATGTTCCACATAATTTCCCAGACACGCCGATCACCCCTGAAACATCGCCGAACATTATGTAATTTTTCTTTATGTAGACATCTTTCCGTATGACACTTCGACCAACCATCATTTCGAAAGTGGAATGTGTGGCCTCGATAAACGGTAAAACGAATTCTGTAATAATTTTTTGTTCGGTCATTTACTTACCAATATAAACATGGCTGGTATCCATTAGAATGCTTAAAAAATATTTCTGCCTTTTTTAGATTCGGATCGGCATGACGACATTAACGTAATTGTCGCGTGGCGCATCGTGGTGCGGTTTAATCACCCCTGGGCTCATTGCGTCTTTCAGGACTAAACTTGTCATATCCGGATCAATGTGACGAAGAACTTCCAGAACAAACTCCGGATTAAATGCTATTTCTACGGGATCGCCATCGTATTGTATCGATAATTCTTCCTCGTATTCACCAACTTCCGGCGTAACCACCTTGAGGCTCATCATCCCATTGCTGATGCTAATTCGAGCCGAGTTAAATTTCTCATTTGTCATTGTACATGTGCGGCGCATTGCGTCCAAAAACTGCTCTGTGGCTACCAGCGCCTCTTTATCATGATTCTTTGGAATCACCATTTCATAATTTGGAAAGGTTCCTTCTATGAGCGCGGTGACCAGTCGAATTGAATCGAAAGAGAAGGCCGCCTGATTTTCTCCGATAAAGACTTCTATGTCTTTTTCATCGTCAAGCAACCGTTCTAGTTCATGAATAAGCTTTCCTGGGATAATCACCTTAATTTCAATTCCTTCGGCGATTCCTTCCTCTTCTCTATATAAACTCATCCGACGCCCGTCCGTCGCAACTGCCGTCATCGCTCCGTTTGAAATCTCAATGAGAAGGCCGGTTAGATTATGGCGAGCTTGATCCGTACAAATCGCAAAGGATGTTTTACTAAATATATTTTTTAGCATTTTTCCCGGAAGCACGAGGGGCTCTACCCCCTCAAAACTTCTGATCGGAGGGAACTCTTCTGGAGCCATGCTAAATAATTTTGTATCAATTTTTCCGCAGGTGAGCCGTACAACATTGCTGTCGGTGAGTTCTAATTGAATGTCCGCATCGGGCAGTTGAGGAAGTATGGAGGAGATACGCTGGGAAGACAGGGTCATTGATCCGGGTGCTTCAACCGTACAATCTACCGAGCACTCAATACTGACTTTAAGATCGGTCGCGGAAAGGCGCACTGAACTTCCTTCCGCTTCCAACAAAATATGAGAAAGAATTGGCAAGGCTGATCGTGCAGACACGATCGATTTCACTTTATTTACTGCATCCAGAAAGTCGTTCCTGTGAATCGTCAATTTCATGAAGTTTTCCCCAATTCTTTCTAAGCCGAGATTACCCATATGGACCCGTCGGCGACCGGAGCCAATGAGATTG
>JAPYPO010000527.1 GCA_029937645.1 Candidatus Hydrogenedentota bacterium | reverse complement strand
GTGATCTTTTTCAATCGGAATGACCGATCGCTTTCGTCCGGAATCCGCAGCCACGATAAGCGCGTGCTTCTCAATCTCAGTGAAAACATGTTCCTTTTCTGTATAAGCAAGAAGGATTTGGAAACGTTGGCAAGCGACGAATTATTTATTTATACAGCGAATTTTGAGGTCATTGAGAGACTTGAAGACGAGGGTTACACACCCGTATGCGGTGCGTTATGGATAGACGGAGCACCCATCTCCGGCGGGGCGGGCGACTTGGCTCTGCTGACGCTTGTCGTGGGAGCTATGCTCTTTCATCGGTGGCGGAGGACGATGCATGGGCAGTCGAGATAGCGATTTGTAGGCTTGGCGGAGGGCGCTTTGAACTAGAGCCGGTTTATATCCTCGTCCATCGGTTGGAGATGGGCATAAATCTGTGTCGTCTTCAGGTCGGCGTGACCCATCCACTGGCTAATCTTGTAGAGGCTCACACCCTCAATCGCCAACCAGCTTGCGAACGTGTGCCGCATGACGTGAGGTGTACACCATTCCACGCCCGCATTGGTTACGACGGTCTTGAAGGCGTAGTCAAACACAACACGGTACTTGGTAACCGGACCGTTCTTCTCTGGATGTTTCGGGTAGAGAATGAAGCCCTCCCCTGCCTCGCAGTCACTCAAGATAGCCCGTAGCCGGTCGTGAAAGGGAATGACACGATCTTTACCGCTCTTCGTGCGGAAGCGACCCTCTGATTGGACCAGGATACGTCCACCTTTATCAAAACTTACCCAGTTCCATCGAGCGTTCAAGAGTTCGTTCTTTCGCATACCCGTGTAGATGCCCATGGCGAAGATTAGATGCATGTCTTGGCTGTGCGCCTTCGCTGCAGCGAGTACCGCGTCGATCTCTTCCCTCGACAAGTACCGGGGGAATCGTTCATCTGGCTTAGGGAGCTTGATGCCCTTGACGGGGTTTGGTCCCTCGAATACGCCCATCTCTCTGATCGCGAAGCTGAATACGGCTGATAAGCACAGGAGGGCGCTGCGCGTGGTACTTTTCGCCAAGTCACGGTCGCCTAGCAGGTATGCCTTGTATCGGATGATGTCCTCGTGGGAGACATCGCCCAGTTTGATGGGCTTAGCCCAGGTCACGAAATGCTTCCACTCGTGGGCGATAGTCTTGACAGTGTGGGGTTGCTTCGCCGCAGTAACTGCCTTGATATATGCTGGGGTGAAGTCGGCGACTACTGTGTCTTTTTTGTGTCCGACCGGAATTCCCTTGTAGAGCGAATCTTCAATCTCTGCCAGCTTCGCCCGCGCCCTCTGGACACTATCGGTTTTCAGAGTGACCTTCCGAACCTTGCCATTCTGAGTGAACTTCGCATACCATACATAGCCCTTGGGGTAGCGTTTTGATTTCGACTCACGTTTGAAGAGGCTTGCCAATGTATTGGACTCCCAGTAAAAAATCGGCACTCACTTTAGTACCCACTGGAAATACTACGCTTTTTGTATATCGATTTAAACCCTATTAATAAAGGCTGTAATTATAGATCCTGTAAAGCCCTGGTAGTTCAACGGATAGAACAAGTCCCTCCTAAGGATTAGATGGGGGTTCGATTCCCTCCCGGGGCGCCATTTAAGACATCGATGAGATTATGATTGAGCAGCCACTCGCATTTCGCAGGAAAGTGTGCTCCGTTCGCTCGGAGGTCGAATGCCCAGAAATAATCACGGGCTATGTAGATTTGATCGCGTCCGATTCTTGCCCATCAGTAAGAATGTTTAGATCGGCTTCTGCTTTCGAGTAAGGGGCTCGTTCCCCCTTCGAGCTAGTGGTGTGATTCAACATTCAGAATGCTTATACAAATTGTCCGTGCAAACTCTCACTGCGCATGGAGTTGCGCCGCAAGAAAAGGGCGTTGCGCCGCAAGAAAAGGGACAGACACGTCTCCGCTCGTACCTCGCTTCGCTTGTGTCAGTCCCTTTTTTGCTTAGTTTCTTGAAGGAAATTCACAAGAGACAATCTCCCGTCAGTATAAATCAAACTACTAGCTCCTATCTGATCGCGTTCTCACGCTAAGCCTCGAAGAGGATTCGACTTGGAATGTGGTACCCCTGAAACAAAAGCCTCCCTCTGCGGCTCTACCTGAGAAAAACTTTTCTACGGCCACAGCGCCGCGCAATTGTGACTCGATTGAGGTTCGCCGTGTCTGCATCAATCTTACGCCAAAGTGGTATCGGCTACCTTGGGTAGAGAATGTTCCAATACCACGCACGCGGAGCGTCTTTTTCAATCGCCACATATCCGTCGTACCACTTTTCTTCTCCACCGGCCAGAACTGTCTCCTCGACCCTGTAGAAATCGAAATCCTCGGTAGATTTGGGAGACGCCCCGCGCAAATCCCGCGGCCACCAGGCATCCCATTTCGGTCTCCCTCTGACCGGAAAGCGGACATCGTTGATCTCCAACGGTATCAACTCCTCTTGCATTGTGGATAGGTCAGCGGTGTCAAATTGGAAGCTGAGCCAGATTCTGCCCACATCCAAGTCGACGCTTTTTACGATATTCCTCGCCGACCGGGGGACAAAGCTCGGGATTTGTGAATAGTCACGGGCAGTATTCGCCTCTTCATACGTGTCGTATTCGGCGTAGAAGTCCTTGAAATCACTTATCCACCGCAGCATAGAGACGGCGATGCCACAACCAAGTATTAGTACGAAGAGGCATAACCATAAAGAATCAGCGAGTTTGTCGGGATCCCGCATGTTCGGTTCTCATGGAACGTCGAGTTCACGATGACTACGCTTTGAACTGACGTAGAGAAGCAACACCGCAATTGCGATCAAGAGCAAGTCGCCCTCGTGTGGAATTGAGCCGTTATTGGGAGAAGCTGAGCAACCGGGTTCTGGTGGACCCTCACCTTCGCCCTCACCTTCTCCCTCGCCTTCACCTTCACCTTCACCTTCACCTTCACCTTCACCTTCACCTTCACCTTCA
>JAPYPO010000034.1 GCA_029937645.1 Candidatus Hydrogenedentota bacterium | reverse complement strand
AAACGATGTCTGCGGATCTAAAGATGACTTTTCTAAATGGGAAATCCGGGTTTAGCCTTCCCGTTCAATCTGGGTTAGGACATCCCGCAGGTACGGCGCGTAGTCATACTTCCCCGGGCAAACGAAGGTGCACAGCGCAAGGTCTTCCTCGTCCAACTCCAGGCACCCCAACTTCTCCGCCAATTCCAGATCCCCCACCAAAAGCGCCCGTAGAAGGTACGTGGGCAAGATATCCATCGGCATGATCCGCTCGTACATCCCGATGGGAACCATGGGCCGTTCCGACCCGTTGGTTGTCGTCGTAAACGCGAACCGCTTCGTCGGCATCATGTTAGAAAGAAAACTGTTCGTGGTCGAAAACTTTTCCACGCCCGGCGAAAGCCAACCCAGAAATTCGCGCGCGCGGCCCTCTGCGACGGAGGAAATTTGCTGATGGTAACGGCCAAGGTAACCGAGAACCTCCCCGCTGGCGGCGCGTCCGGAAAGAACCGAACCCGAAATAACACGATTTTCGCCTTCCTCCAGTCCGCCCTCGGTCAATTCATCGACGCTGGCTCCTAAGCGGGTACTCACCAACCGAGGCTGCGTAACCGTCGGTCCGGCAAGAGATGCGATGCGATCCACCTCGATCCGCCCCGTGGAGAATAAGTGGCCGATAGCGATGACGTCTTGGATACCGATATGCCAGACCACCTTTTCACGGTGAACGCCCTCCAGGACGTGAATATGGACGCCGGCCGTGCCCGAAGGATGGACCCCGGAAAATTCCTCGATCTCGACGCCCGGCTGGAGGCCCGGAACTACAGGCGAACCGGGCTCACGGCAGAGATAAATCTTGTCTTCCCGAAGCTTAGAAACGCAGGTGAGGCCCGTTTCAAAAGCCTCCTCGTTGCCCGCGTATATCGCATTGATCGAGGGCGCGTGCGGATTCGAATCCATCGCCGTGACAAAAATCGCGGCCGGCTCGCTATCCACCGCGGGAACTTTGCTCATGGGGCGCGTGCGAAATGCCGTCCAAAGCCCCGATTCAACCAGAAGCGCACGGACATCGTCGCTGCTTAGGTCGGCGGGATCCGCGCCATTATAATTCTCAAAAGGGGAAAAATCCGGCTTGGTCGGCGCATTGTCTTGCTCTCGAGCATTCAACTCGATGACCAGCGACAGAAAGGCCCGCTTGTCGCCTCGGTTGATAGCGGTCACCGTGCCTGCGCCAGGGGCGGTGCAGACAACCCCCGGATTCTTCTTATCTTCAAACAGGGGCTGGCCACGCTTGACCTTGTCTCCCTCGCCAACGAGCATCGTCGGCTTAAGGCCCACGTAATCTGCGCCCAGGACCGCGACACGACTGACGGGATCGCTCTCGTAGATTGCCTGCTCGGGTGCTCCCTCGATGGGCAGGTCCAATCCTTTATTAATGGTGTGAAGCGCCATGCTCTTTCCCTAATTTCCCCAAGAGATATGCCGACTCGCCTGGTACCTACCTACGCGCTTGGTCCCTACCTGCGCGTCGCAACCGTGGCTCGGAATTCACATCATCCCCGAAAAACGAACCCTGCGATCCTAACGCACATAAGCAGCCATTCTTACACATTGCCATTCGCCTACGCAAGCGCTACGCCACCGCAAAAGCCCAATTTTCATTCAGTCCGAGGGCTTTTCCTTCGCCCATGGCCACGAACGTCGAAAACCCAAATCGATGAGATAGAGCATAAAGAGATAATAAATAACCAACTCTCGAAACTCCGACAGGTTCTTGTTGATCGTCCCACCCAGGCCAAACCCATGGTCGCGCAGCGAATGAGCAATCGTCCGCAACGCGAGCATGGCGATCATCGTGAGGATCGCGTACCGGTCGGGCGTGATATAGCGGAGGAGAGGGTGATCCACTTTGAGAGCCACCAGCGGCAGAAGAACAAACAACACCACCATCCCCAAATCCAAGATCATCTTGGTAATCTGGGTCGTATCGCCTTCGTTATGAAGATTAAACGTGCCCCGCGTTTCTTTCCACGAGATATCGTTCAGGTATTCGTAGTAATGTAGGCCGTAATCGATTTCCTCCAAAAAAACAAATACGGCGAAAGCGGCCAGCAACCGAAAACCCCAACGCTCGATTGAGGCCTCCTTGCGGCGCGACGCCAGAAACGCGATGATAACCATGGCCAGTATAATGATGTTCTGCAAGTTCTCCAGCAGACCAAATTCGCGGCCAGCATTCGGGTTCATGGATATAATGCGCGGGCTGACGATGCGCTGCAGCGTTTCCACCCCGGAAAAATACATCGCGATCAACGTAAGCGTAACGCCAAAGGGCACGGCAAAGTAGATAACAATTTTTCGAGGATTCATGATCAAACCAGAGATTCTTACTTAGAGCACCTTAACCAATTATGAATACGCATCTACTTGTCGCGGCGGAGGGTCAAGCCTACGGCGATTCCAATGTCCAGCACGTCAACTCAACGAGCACCAGAAAAAAGAAAGTATACCGTGAATCCAGACCAAGCAAAAAAAACCGGCCAAGCCACGTCTAAAGAATCCGCCTCAAGCGGTGCCCACCACAAAGCCTACAGCCTGCTCCGTGGCCGCGTACCCGATGGCGACATCCTAGACATCCCCTGCGGCTCCGGCTCCTTCACACGACGGCTCGTTGAAGGCGGATACGCCGTGACCGCCTCGGACATCGCCCCCCACGCCGCCATTCCCGACGTCCCATTCAAAACCGCCGACATGAATCGGCCCCTCCCCTTCAATGACGAATCCTTCGACGCGGTCGTGTCCATCGAAGGCATCGAGCACATCGAGCGCCCCTTCGACTTCGTCCGCGAATGTCGGCGCGTCCTCAAGCCCGGCGGCGTCCTCCTGCTGACGACGCCCAACGTCTCGTCACTCCGCTCCCGTTGGCGCTGGTTCCTGACCGGCTTCCACAACAAGTGCAAATACCCCCTCGAGGAAACCAACCCGCAACCCCGTCATCACATCACCATGCTCTCCTACCCCCAGACCCGGTACATGCTCCACACGAACGGCTTCCACATTGAGGCCATCGAGACCAACCGGGTCAAGCCGGCAAGCTGGTTATACCTCCCCAGCGCCGCCCTCAGCTACGCCGTGACAAAACTCATACTGCCCAAAGGCGCGCGCGGCGAGGCCCACGCCGCCGTCATCCGAAACACGCAGCGCCAGATGTTTTCCGCACCCCTCCTCTTCGGAGAGACTATGATCATTCTCGCCAAGGCATGCGCAAAACGGGGAGAAAGACAGGGAGCGAGACGGGATTTCAAATCAGGCTGATGATTCGGTTACCAGACCGACACTTCGGTTAGCCGACTCCACCGCGATCAAGGAACGAGGAAACCCACTATTCCGACTGCTTGGTTTTTTCCAAGAGGTTCTCGCCGTCTATCGTGTACTCAATGTGGCCGGACACCATCTCCTCCCAGGTCTGGTCGCCGTAGACGACGTTTATGGTGGGATCTGGATTCTCGGGATTGTTCGGCGAGTTGTCGAAGTGCGCCACGCACTCCAGCGTGGTTCCCTTGGGCACGGGAATCGGCTCTTTGAATATGTAGCGCATCTGAAGGTGGAAGCTATAGTCCGGCACAAAGAGAAGGACCTCCGAAGTCTTGTCCGGATAGTGGAGGGTGTAGCGAAAGTCTTTCCCTCGTTCGTGCATGTGGGGGCCGGCGCTCTCAATGTGGACATCCCTGTCAAAGGTATAGGACATCGTCACGGAATAGTTGGGGTCGCCTGCCGGAATCTTAAATTCTTTGGTGGTAACCATGGCATGGATCTGGTTTTTGACGACCGGATATTTCGCAAAGGTCAGTCCGATGCGAGAGCGGTCCGATGTCGCCTTTCCGTTCGGGGTGTAGTGCATATTGAATCGAAGCACGGATCCCTTCTTAATAAGCTTCGCCACGCCCGGCTCAAGGGGAGTCGGGTTTTGACCCGGCGAGTACTCTGCAAGCCGATACCGTTGCTTGTCGAAAAGATCCTGCCCCGGTTCCCAGCGTTGGATGCCTGGTTCTTCGACAGAGACGATGGCGTGATGAACGACGGAACGGTTGTCGACCCGCACCTCGCAGCTTTGTACATACATGTCTTCGGTGAAGTTGGTTGGTACATGGTACGTGATATTGGGAATGATGCCATCCGCCGGCACCTGAAATCGCTCCGGCATCCAAAACACCACGTCAGGCTTACCCAAGGCCCATCCCTGGGAAAACTCTGGAAGAGGAGGCAAGTCCTCTGGATTTCCTGGCTTACTGCCGCCCTTCACCCACGCACGAATGGTCTCTATTTCATCGTCGGATAGTTGTCGATCATTCAGAAACTCGCCGAACTCCGGCGATGCGCCCCAGGGAGGCATTTCGCGACTGACAACCTTCGAGAGTATCGATGTTGCCCAGGGCCGCACTTGTTTGAAATTCAGCAGAGACATGGTGCCAATTTCTCCCGGCCGGTGACAAACCACGCAATGCTCAAACACAATGGGGGCCACGTCTTTGGAGAATGTGGGTCTATTGGTCCCAGCCAGGGCAACTGGAGCAAGGAACAGCGACAATGCAAAGAGAATCGCAACCTGAGTGCCTTGATACTTCATGCCTACCTCCTCATCTCGCCCGCGTATGACGGCTTGCGCGGATGTGCGTCGCGATTTCGGCATGGATTCCGCCCGAAACAAGCCGCGACCTAGGTAGATAAAGCATACATTGCGGCATACTATTCGATCAAGCAAATAGGCCTTTTCAAAAAACAGACCCTGTTTGAGCGTCCCGTGACACAAGGTCGGCGAAGCAATCGTAGGTGTGTGCCCTCAACCTACTACTCGAGGAGGCCATACCTTCGGCCAGCCAGGTCGCGGAGGAGGGAATCGGATACCGCGTGTTTGCCCGGCAGGTCTAAATTCGCCTCGAAGATCCAGCGGCGCTCGTAACTGATACGTCCCAGCGGACCCAACACCGGCTTGGCGTAGGCCCTCTTCAGCGTGCAATTCCCGAAGGTGCTCAAGTACCAAACTTTTAACCGCGACGTCGTTTCGATGGCTGCTTTCGATTTCATGGTCGGTGTACCTCTCCTTAGTTGTTGACACACAGCCTTACGCAACCCTTATGCCAAGGGCTTAGCGACTCAATGTAAACAACGCAGATTGAGACAGTTACACCAAATAGACTGAATACAAAGTGAAGAACACAGCTCTTGATTTGTCCATTTTTGTAAATAATATTCTTAGCCGTACAAAATTGAACGCAGACCGTAGTACAATCTCGCGATGGCTACGGAACAAGTGTCGGCACTCTCCTATTGCGCGGCCTTGCCGTTGTTCACACTCGGGTCGTTGGCCGCGACATCCGTCATCCATCTCGGTTGAACAGGCATTGGGATCGGTCCACTTCGACACGAAGTAGGCGATACAAAGTATCGCCCGGTTATTCTTCGGTTCTTTCTTTTTCCCAAAAAAGAAAGATCACGCAAGTTGACCCTTTACCCCACGTATCCTATGATGACCGCTCACACCGATTGAATGGCGTTCAAGGGGGTCGATAGATAATGCTAGCGCGTGTTCAATCCAGCGCCGTACTCGGCATCGATGGCATACCCCTGGCCGTCGAAGTCGACAACTCGCCCGGCATCCAAAAACTCATAATCGTTGGCCTGCCGGATATGGCCGTGAAAGAAAGCCAAGAACGCGTTCTGGCCGCTATTAAGAATTCCGGCTTTCGTGTGCCGCGTGGCCTCACCGTCGTCAACCTCGCGCCCGCCGACATCCGCAAGGAAGGCAGCGCCCTCGACCTGCCCATCGCGCTCGGCCTCCTCGCCGCCAGCGACCAGATCAGCGGTGCGGCCCTACCCGACTACCTCATCGTTGGCGAACTCGCACTGAACGGCGCCGTCAGAACCGTATCCGGCGCGTTGCCCATGGCCATCGCCGCGCGCGAAGCTGGACTGCGCGGGATCCTCGTGCCCAAAGTCGATGCCGAAGAAGTCGGTGTTGTGCCCGGCATCGGCGTTATCCCCATCGAATCGCTCAACGACGCCGCGGCCTTCATGAACGGAACGCTCGAAATCGTCCCACACGTCACAAACGTTCAATCCCTCCTGAAAGACTCCCGCAACGGCGCGCCCGACTTCCGAGACGTGCGCGGCCAGGCCCACGTCAAACGCGCCTTGACTGTTGCGGCAGCGGGCGGCCACAACATCCTCATGGTCGGCCCCCCCGGCACCGGCAAAACCATGCTCGCCTCGCGTCTGCCCGGGATCCTCCCCGACATGAGCTTCGACGAGTCCCTCGAAACCACTCAAGTCTACAGCGTCGCCAGCTCCGTATCCGACGGCAGACGCCTCATCGTCACCCGCCCCTTCCGCGCGCCGCACCACACCGCCACCACCGTAGCCATCTCCGGCGGCGGCTCCGGACAACGCCCCGTCCCCGGCGAAGTCTCCATGGCCCACAACGGCGTCCTCTTCCTCGACGAACTGCCCCACTTCGACCGCGGCGCCCTCGAAGTCCTGCGCCAACCCCTCGAAGAAGGGCTCGTCCACATCCGCCGCGCCATGTACTCCGTAACCTTCCCCAGCCGCTTCATCCTCGTCGTCGCCTTCAACCCCTGTCCGTGTGGCTGCCGAAACGACCCACGCCGCAACTGCCGCTGCACCCCCGCCGAAATCCAGCGCTACATGAACCGCCTCTCCGGCCCCCTCCTCGACCGTATCGATCTCCACATCGACGTGCCCGCCCTCTCCTTCGACGAACTCAACGCCGAGCAAGACACCGGCCCCAGCAGCGCCGAAGTCCGCGAACAAGTCCAAGCCGCCCGCGACATCCAGCAAACCCGCTACAACGGAAAATTCCGCTGCAACGCCGACACCGACACCAAAGCCGTCCGAAAACACTGCAAAGCCGACGAAGCCGGAGCCAAAATCCTAGAACAAGCCATGAACCAAATGGGACTAAGCGCCCGAGCCTACGACAAAGTCCTACGAGTATCCCGAACCCTAGCCGACCTCGAAGGGGTACCGGACATCACCGAAGCCCACATCGCCGAAGCAGTGCAATACCGAAGCATGGACCGGGAGATGTTTTAATTTGCCAGGATTGTGAGTGACAGGCGAAGCAATAAGAATATTAGTTTTCTGGATTATCGGTTCAAGGCGTCGATCCTCGAATTTCCTATTTCCTCATCCCCCCTGCTACAATCCCGTTTTTTAGAAAGGGAGGTTGTTGTGACTAGAATCTTGATACTTGAGGATGACGAAAGCGCCGCGCGTTCGTTGACGGAAGGGCTTGAAGGCGTCCCACATGAAGTTACCGTCGTTAAGAACAGTTATAAAGGCTTGAAGCCGACGAAAGGAACCGTTTTCGATATCGTTATCGCCGGCATCAACGTGCCGGAAGATGATGGAGTGGAAACCGTACTTGCGATTCGATGGAACCTTCACCAATACTCGAAACTGATCGCCATTTCGGGTGAAGGAAGTACCAGCTCGAGCGATTACATGCATGTGGCTAAGACGTTAGGCATATCCCGAGTGATCGAAAAACCGGTCGATATGGACGCTCTTCGCGGTGCCGTCGAAGAACTACACGGTGCAAGCAAAAACTAGCTTCATTACGCACCGAGAGTCTACCGGCCCCAGCAGCGCCGGAATCCGCCGTCAAGTCCGAGCCGTCCGAAAACCAAGTCCGCGCAGCCGGAAAACTTTGTAGAATTGATGAAGCCGGTCCCCAAATCCTCCAGCATGCCATCGAACACGTGAGCGGCAGCTAGTCGCTATCCGTGGGCTTCTTGGACACTGCGGTGCCGAGTGGATTTTTATGGGCGATCCGCGCCTCGGCCGCTTCGTATGCGACGGTTGCCCCGATGAACATGAGGTTGTAGGCAAAGGCGATGGGCACCAATTCCGGCGGTCCCAGTTCACTGGGCGCAGTGAACCAGAGTAAGGTATAGATTCCGGCCCACCACATAATCGTGCCGATTGTGGCGGAGAGATGAGCCGCCAGCCACAACTTCTTCGTAAACCGCTGGGATAATGTCCCGAGACCTGCCCCGATGCAGAATACGATCACTAGCGGGATTGCGGATTGCATGGGTATCTCCGCCGTTCTACCTCGTTGAACCAACGCGCTGCCGGGTCACCGCAACTAGCGGATTCAGCGATACTTGGTATGGCCGCCGCGCTAGCGCTCGAACCAAAAGTCTTCTGAACCAGAATCAAATTTTGGCCCATCTCAGCAAGACCTAAACCTCTGGAAAACAATATACTTGGACGAATCTGGGTTCGCAACTGTTACACTCGATTTCCCACTGTTATAACGTAGGCCCGCACAGTAAGGACTGCTAGACCTTGGTGCGCAGAATCTGGTGATCTTTAGTATTTTGGGTTCATAAATATGGAAAGGTGATAAATTATGAAAACGATGACTTGTAAGCAACTCGGTGGAGCGTGCGATAAGGAATTTCATGCCGAAAATTTTGAGCAAATGGGAGAAATGAGTAGGAAGCATGGTATGGAGATGTACCAAAAGGGTGATGAGGCGCACCTCAAGGTGATGGAAGAAATGAAAGAACTTATGCATGACCCTAATGCCATGAAAGAATGGATGGAAAGTAAACAAAAAGAATTTGATGCATTACCAGAGGACAAATAGCGGGCGCATCAGGTTGAGCATGTTGATTCAGATGCTCTAATACACGCAGTTCAATTCTTTCGCCGCGCGGACTTCGTCCAACCGACCGACCGGCGTCTTGCGCGGACTATCTGCAAACGCGCCGTCTTCCTTCTCCGCCGCGTCGGCGATTTCGAGCATGGCGTCGCAAAACGCGTCCAACGTCTCCCTCGATTCCGTTTCCGTCGGTTCGATCATAATGCTCTCTTTCACGGTCAGCGGAAAATAGACCGTGGGCGCGTGCATCCCATAATCGAGCACCGCCTTCGCGATGTCCACCGCCTTGGCGCCCTTCGCTGCCTGGGCGGTAGCGGAAAAAACGCACTCATGCATGAAGCGGCCATCGAAGGCAGACTGATACGCGCCTTTGAGGCGGGCGTGGATATAGTTGGCGTTGAGGACGGCGGCCTCGGATACCTCTTTGAGCCCCTCCCCGCCAAGATGGCGAATGTACGCGTAACCGCGCACGGCCATCATGAAGTTTCCGAAGAAGGGCGCCATGCGCCCGATGGACTTCTCCGGCATCGCAAGCCCAAAACGGCCGTCCTCCTGCTTGATAACCCGAGGCCCTGGCAGATACGGCGCCAGCTTCGCCCCGACGCCCACCGGTCCACACCCAGGGCCGCCCATACCGTGGGGCGTGGCGAAGGTCTTATGGACGTTATAGTGCATGACATCGAAGCCCAAATCCCCCGGTCGGCACTTGCCCATAATGGCGTTGAGATTCGCGCCATCGTAATACAGAAGAGCGTCGTGCTTGTGTGCAAGTTTCGCGATCTCATCGATTCGCTTCTCGAAGAGGCCATGTGTGTTCGGACAGGTCGTCATCACGCCAGCTACATCGTCGTCCATCGCCTTCGAATAGGCCTCGAAATCAATCATACCGTCGGGCCCGGACGGCACTTCGACAATATCGAATCCGGCGATCGCCGCGCTGGCGGGGTTCGTGCCATGCGCGGAATCGGGGATAATAATTTTAGTCTTGTGGGTGTGTCCCTTATCGCGATGATAAGCCGCCATGAGCAGCGTGCCGGCAAGCTCCCCGTGCGCGCCCGCGATGGGCTGAAGGGAGACCTCCTCCATGCCCGCTATCTCTGCCAAGAGCCCCTCGAAACGCTGGGTCAACTCAAGCGCGCCTTGGCACCGATCCCACAGGGCTTCGGAGGTCGACAGATGGGGATGCAAATGGGCGAAGCCGGGCAGGGCGGCAACCACTTCGGCGATCTTCGGGTTGTACTTCATCGTGCAGGATCCAAGCGGATAGAAGTGCGAATCGATCCCAAAGTTCCGTTGGGACAGAAGCGTAAAGTGGCGCACGATGTCCAGCTCGCTCACTTCCGGAAGCGCCGCGGCTTCTTTCCTGCGCAGTTCAGACGGAAGCTCGGCTTCCGGCACGTCCAACGGGTCAAGCACAATGGCGCGCCGACCCTCCTTGGATTTCTCAAAGATTAGCTGCATGAAACTTCCTCCAGCGCCACCGCGTACGCGTCGAGCTGTTCGCGGGTACGCCGTTCTGTCACAGCCACAAGCAGGTCGCCTGCTTCGCCCGCGCCGACCGACGCAAGCGGAAGACCTGCTTCGAAACCGCGCGCGGCCATCGCCCGGACCACCTCTTCGGCGTTCTTGGGCAAGCGCACGGCGAATTCGTTAAAGGTAGGCGCGCTATTCAACACCTCCGCGAAGGCAAGCTTTGACTTGAGATATTCCGCCTTCGAGTGACACTGTGTTGCCAATTCCCGCAGGCCTTCCTTCCCCATCAGGGTCAGGTAGATGAGCGCCCGTAGCGCGCACAGCGCCTGATTCGAGCAGATATTCGACATGGCCTTCGCCCGCCGGATATGTTGCTCCCGGGCTTGCAGGGTCAATACAAAACCACGCCGTCCTGCCGCGTCTTCGGTGGCGGCCGCGATGCGCCCCGGCATTTTACGTACGTGCTTCTTCCGCGTCGCCATGATGCCTAGGTAGGGGCCACCAAAGCCCAGAGGGATGCCCAGGCATTGACCTTCGGCGACGGCGATATCGGCGCCCATTTCGCCCGGCGTCTTTACCAGACCAAGGGAGGTCGGATAAAACGACATAATCAGCAATGCCCCTGCTTCGTGACACCGTTCCGCCAGGGCCGTGTAATCTGCCAGCGAACCGAGAAAACTCGGATTCTGAACGATGACGCAGGCGGCCCCTTCCGGATCGTCTCCCTCAACGAAATCCAGGTCGAGGTTCGAGATGTGGGTGAGAAGCTGCTTGCGATACGTCGGGTTCAAGGACTCGTGGCAAACGATGCGCGACCGCTTCGTAATCCGCATGGCCATCGTGGCCGCTTCGAAAACCGCCGTGCCTCCTTCGTACAACGAAGCGTTGACAAATTCCATCTCCGTCAGGCGGGCGATGGACGATTGATATTCATAAATACTCTGCAAGGTGCCTTGCGCGCATTCAGGTTGGTAGGGCGTGTACGCCGTATAGAATTCCTGCCGCATAGACAACGCGTCAACGGCCGCTGGGATATAGTGATCATAAAAGCCGCCGCCCAAAAAGCCGACAAGCCCTTCGTCGTTCTTCCGCGAGAGCTGCGTCAATTCGTCGAGAACCGCCATCTCAGAAATACCGGGCGGCACGTCCCACGAGTCAAGTCGAACGTCTTCAGGGATACTCTCGAAGAGTTCCTCCATCGAGGAGACGCCGATGGTTGCCAACATGCTTTCACGGTCCGACTCTGTAACGGGAACCCAGCTCAATGGTCTAGCCCCTGCACAAACGTTTCATACGCGCCTGCATTCATCAAGGCATCAAAGTCCGCCAAGGCGCTCGCATCCAGTTTAAAGAACCACCCGGCTTCAAAGGGGCTTTCGTTGACGCGTTCGGGAGCGTCTTCCAACTCGCCATTGACCTCCGTCACCTGGCCGCCGACGGGCGCGTAGACATCGCTCGCCGCCTTTACCGATTCGACGGTGCCGACTTCATCGCCCACACCAAACTCGGCGCCCACCTCGGGCATTTCAACATAGGTCACATCGCCAAGCTGCTCGGTCGCGTGCGACGTAATGCCAACGGTATAAACGCCTCCGTCAAGGCGGACCCATTCGTGGTCCTTTGTATAACGAAGATCTTCAGGGAATGTACTCACGGCTTCTGGGTTCTCCTTACGCATGATTCATGCAACGGCTCTACTTTTCCCGTATTCGTTTCTGATTACGAAGGACTGCTCCTGTTCCCACGCACCTCCTGGGAATGCATACCATAAACCCTTCGTGCGCTTCGTGTCCTTCGTGGTGAATTACTATATCTTCACTCGACACGATCCCTCTTTGTAAATCGGCGTTTCCGCTACTTCGAGTCTAATATCTTTGGGGCCGGTCGTTAACACCACGTCCGGCGACGCGTATTTTTCATCGAGCCGCGCGAGTCCGACCCCTTCACCGACGCTGGGGCCGAAGGTGCCGCTGGTCACAACGCCGACCGCTTCGCCGTCCGACTTAATCTCGAAGCCATGTCTCGGCGCGCGGCGACTGCCCGTGCGCACCGGCACAAAGCGCTGAAAACCGCCTCGATCACGCTGGGCTTCCAACGCGCCCTTACCAACGAAATCCGTATTCCACGCCACAAAACTATCCATACCTGCCTCAAGCGGCGTAACAGTCTCATCGAAATCTTGGCCTGAAAGCGCGTACCCCACTTCCGTCCGCAGCGTATCGCGTGCGCCGAGCCCGGCGGGCAGAATACCGTCCATGCCGTGGAACACATCCCAAACCTCTTCAGCAAGTTCGTTCGCCATAAACAGTTCGTACCCGAGTTCGCCGGTATAACCCGTCCGGGACAAAAGAATCTCATGGCCACGCCACGTAGTCCAGACGCTATTGAAGTACTTCAACGACTGCGCGGCCTCGAACCCGGCACTCAATAGATGATTGCGCGAAGAAGGCCCTTGGATATCGATTTTGGCGGTCTCGTAGGACACATGCTCCGCGCCCTGGTTGTCCGCGCAAAAACGCTCCGTAACGCTTTCAATAGGCCCCGCGTTCGTTACGACATACAGCTCATCTTCGCTCATGCGAAAGGTGATCAAATCGTCCAGAATCCCGCCCGATTCGTTCAAGACCGCGCCGTAACGGCAGCGGCCCACGGGAATCTTCGACGGATCGGAAATGACTTCGCGTCCAAAGCGCTCGATAGCGTCGGCTCCCTTGAAGCGATACTCCCCCATATGCGAACAATCGAACATGGACGCCGCCGTACGCGTGTGGAGATGCTCCTGAACGATGCCGTCAAATTGGACAGGCAGAGCCCAGCCATTAAAGTCAACGATCTTGGCGTTCAGAGATTGGTGCTTCTTGTAGAGCGGGGTCTTCTGCATGAACGACTTCCTACCGAGGCGACGGACACGTGCAGCCAGCGCGATCGCATAACAGGGAAGGAATTACGAGACAACTCCTGAACCCGGCGAACGCCGCGCGTGAAAAACGGCATACACGAAGACCCAGGCGAACGGCCTATTCCAAACACCCTGCCGCTTCCCCGTGGTTGGGTCCACGTCGCATCGCCAGTCGCGGCAGGTCAGACGCCGGTATCGTGCCACAGCCTTCAACCCAAGTCAAACCAATCCAAGTCAAACCAACCCCAGTCAAACAGCGGGCAATCGTGTCAAAAGGGGGCTTCGCTTCGCTCGTCCTCTATCAGGGTAAGAGAAACACCCTCGGGCACGACCGCTCCAAATGCCGCCAGCGAGCGGGTTAAGCCCAGGAGATCGCCGTGATCGGTTGCGATGAATGTAACCACGGATTCCGCCGAGACAACCCGTTTTCGACCCAGGCTCAGGGTGGCAATCCTCGGGTAGCGGTCGGGTATCCAGTTCTTCAGCCCGTCTTCCGTATCGTACACCATGAGAAGCGGAACGGAATACCGATCCACGAGATCTTCGACATAGCCGAGGTCACCCTCTTGCCGCCGCGTTCCAGCTTCCGCGAAGCCGAGGCCCCATAGGTCGAGTACATAGTCTGGGTTGCGATAGGACACCCAGCCCAGGTCGTTAACGGCCACCGAGCCCTCATGGAACTCCTGTATGAATCGATGCATTTGATACTGCTGCTCGTAGATATTGTTGCACGCCCAGGGTGTTTTCAGTTCCACACGAATCAGGTGGAGAAAGAGAAGTCCCATAACAAAGAATAAAAGGGCGAGGCTCCACACGGGTTTTGTATTCTCAACAAACTTCTGCAAGGGAACGCGAAATAGGTAGAGCAGGGAACAGACGGCCACGACAGCGATGTACACCTCGTAGCGCCCCCACCAACCGTAGCGCCCTCCCAAGAGGTGTGCGGCAATCGCGAAGGTCGAGAACAGGCCGACAACTCTAGCGTGCGCTTGATCGCGGAAGCAGGCGAATGGCACGAAGAAAAGCAGCATGGCCGACGCAGCGAGAATGCGCGCAGAGGGTGTATGAAGGACGGCATTCTTCGCCCCCGCAAGTGCCGAAAATACATACGCCAGCAGGCCGCTTCCCGGTGTAAGGATTTGCCCCTTCTGCACCACGGAACTGGGAAGAGCCTGAAGCCCTCGAGATACAAGAAATAGGGAGAACCCGCCCAGCAACGCGAAAAGCACCAATCCCGTTGCCATCGCGGGCACACGGCGCCTGACAATCAGCAACACCACAAGAGCCCCTACACTTAGCGGAAGGTTCTCGTAACGAATGAGCGGTCCTATCACAATGGCCAGAAGAAACCACCAGGCCACACGGCGCTCCTGGAGTAATTCGATAGCCCCAAGCAGAACCGCCAGGGCGCACAAGACCTGGAGCGAATGTTCCATCCCCGTGAATGCAATTCCAACGAGATTGAGCGACACGACGGCTATGGAAACAAGACCGGACGCGAAGAGGCTCCCGTTCTTCCAGGTATCCATTCCGATCGTTCTCACGAAACGGTTTAACAACCCAACCGCGCCGAGCATGGCCAAGAAATTGATCACAATCGGTACGTATTCATGGATCCAGAACGGGGCGAAGGGGGCGAGTAGATAGGGCCAGAGAATGGACGACGAGGGGGAGGATGGCTCACCGCTGTTCACGCCATAATGAAGGGCATACAGATTCTCGCTCAACGATAAATGGATGTACGGGTCGTCGAGCGCGTAAATGAACCGCCCTTGATTCAGGTAGAGTATGCCAAATAGCAACCATAAGAACAGCAAAATCGCGACAGCATAGGGAACGAACGTCCACACCCCAGCGCGCTTGGTTTCGGTCATTCTTTGTGCCTTGTTGAGTTTGGATGCAGGTAGAAATACGTAATGTTGAATCAATCATCACGGCCCCTAAGCCGCAAAGACTCATAGGAAATATTCCCCTAACTCAATCGGCGCTCAAACAGGCTGAATACAAGCCCCCATACCTTCTCCGCCGACTCTTCTTTGTAGACGGGCCGGGCTGGGAAACAAAAACCATGTTCGGTGCCGGGCCACACATCAAGTTTATAGGCCACGTCCTGCTCATCCAATGCCGCCCGAAGATCCGGTATTACGTTATCGGGAACATAGGGGTCCGTGTCCGCGAAGCCGAAATAAAGTTCCGCCGCAATATTCTTGGCCAGAAGATGGGGCGAGTCCTCTTGGTCCGTGACGATGCCCACGCCATAGAGTGAAGCCGCCGCCGCGAAACGTTCCGGGTACGTCCCCACCGCGGAAACAATGTACCGTCCGCTCATACAATACCCGATACACCCTATCCCCCCGTCTTTCACCTGGGGATCCGCCGCCAAGAAATCCAACATGCCTTGGGTGTCATCCATCACCAATTTATTGGTGAGACTGTTCATCGCTTCAAACATCCGTTTCCGCTCGGGCGAATCGTTCCCGGCCATCTTAGCGTAATCGAAACGCGATTCGGCTATGCGGTAATACATATCCGGCAACAAAACGTAATACCCCTGATCCGCGATGCGCCGCGAGAAATCGAATAACTCCTCACGAATCCCCGGCGCGTCCATATAAAGGATCACCGCGGGAAGCGGGCCGGCGGCGTCGGGCCGAAATGTGTACGAGGTCATGGCTCCGGCAGGCGTTGTAATGGATACCGTCTGTTCAATCATCGTTTAAGGTCCAATTCTGGTTTGTCTGATAATTCGTTGCGGCCCCCCCCAACGTGTTTCCGGTTGGACAATAGTATCGTGAACAGCCCGCGCAATACATCCGTCTCATCATCGTTCGATGGCGCGATAATATTGGGCCTGTTGAAAGAGAAGAGGTTTGACAAAATAACACAGGATTGCGTGTTCTGGTAGAGGAGGCACAATCCCGACGCCCCGGCAAATTGGATTGAGAGAGGGAACCACGAATGAACATGAATAGACACGAATTGTGAAAACATTAGTGTTCATTGGTGTCCATTCGTGGTTCAATAAGAAGAACGGCGGAGCTGGTGGTTTAAGGTTGAGTTAGCGGAGTTTTTGATAATCTCACGAAAACCTCAAAGCCTACGGTGTAATCCGACGGGCGAGCCGCTTTCTCCGTTGTAGGGGCCCGCTCTACCTAAGGAACCAATCCATGCCCTTTCATAAAACGCGCGTAAGCCGCAAACGCGCAATCGCATGCGTATTTACAATCAATCTTTTGGCCCTCCTCGGGTGCCCTGATCCCGGCGACATCATTCAAGATCAGCAGCCCCTCTTCGTCTACCTCACGTGGCAAGGCGACACGAGCACGACGATGATGGTGAACTTCCAGACGAAAGATTCCTTTAGTTTGCCCTTCGTCCAGTACCGGCACATTCCCGATAACGGCGATCCGCCGGAAGATTTCACCCGAATCGACGACGGCTTAGGCCTCCAGCTCAACCAACACGAAGACAAACGTTGGGTGCACAGCGTGGAAATCACCGGACTTCAGGCCGGGCAGCGGTATGAGTTTCGTGCGGGATTAGATACAGGCCTGCCGAGTCGGGACTACCTGTTTCGCACCATCTCGGATGAACCAGATGCCGCTATCCGTTTCATCAACGGGGGCGACATGGATCTCGAAGACACCGGCACCGATATAGACGATGACCACACCAAGCAATTGATGAGCCAGGCCATTAAGGACGATCCACATTTCGCGTTGCTCGGAGGCGATCTCGTCTATGAAGGTGGGTCGGAAGAGTTGGAAGAGAAATGGGACAACTGGTTCCTGACCTGGCAGGAAATCATGGTGACCTCCGAGGACTGTCTTGTGCCGATGGTGCTCGCCGTCGGCGATCATGAGATGGACTCCGACGACCCATACGATGATGGCCCAGAGGGCGTAGAGTTCTTCTTAGACTTCTTTACACAGCGTCGCGTAAACCAAAAACTCACGTACTTCACCCAAACCTTTGGGCCCAACCTTGTCGTGTATGTGCTTGATTCTGGAAATGCCTACTCCCACGCCGAACAAGTTCAATGGCTCCAAGAGGAGATGACGAATCATGCCGATTTCCCCAACCAGTTCGCGGCCTACCACCACCCCCTATACCCATCGGCAAAGGATTTTGACAACGAATGGGCCGAACTCGGTCGGGAACTCTGGGGGCCCGTGTTTGACGAGTTTGGCCTCGACACTGCCTTTGAACACGACGCACACACGCTAAAACAGACCTTTCGAATGAGAGGAGAAATCGTGGATCCAACCGGTACCCTCTACCTAGGCGATGGAGCATTCGGCAGGAAAACGCGCGAACCAGATGAACACGAATACTTGGAGTTCGCGGAAGAAGTAAAGCACTATTGGTCCGTGTCGGTTAACGAACTTGGCGCCACCTATACCGGAGTCGATCGAAAAGGCCGGGTAATACACCAATATCCTTAACCCGGATTTCCCATTTGGAAGAGTCATCTTGAGATCCGCCGGCATCGTT
>JAPYPO010000526.1 GCA_029937645.1 Candidatus Hydrogenedentota bacterium | reverse complement strand
AATTCGGGCCAACCATCCACCACGGAGAATCGTCAGCCTCTTCTTCGACGTGCCACTGAAACTCAGCGATCGCGCCCGGGAGGTCTTTAGGATGCAACTGAAATCCGTTTCCATTCACGTCATCACCGAACTCGCCGACCACCCGATAGCCCTCGCCTTCGAGCCGCTCCCGAAATGCATGGTACTCCGCCCCAGGGATTTGGCTCATCACCATATAACCGCCATCGCCGCCGCGTCGAGAGAGAAATCGCTCCCCCGTTGATCCATGCACACCTGGCACGGGCGAAACGATCTCCATGAACTGGTTGCCGAAGGGGATGAGACAATTCCGGAGCCCGTGACGGCTCTCGGGCCAACGATGGCACACCTCGACCCCAAACACCGATGAGAACTGCTCCTGAACGCGGTCCAAATCATGGGCGATAAGGCACACCTGGCGAATGCGTTTGATTTCCATATTTCCTCCAAGCCGAGATTTCCCATATGCACCCGCCCGCGCCCGTCGCGAGTAGGTTTCTCACCGTCGATTTCGGGATGTTACGAGACGCCGGGGTTAGTTGTCGTTCCGATTGAGTGAGTATCTGTCGAACGCAAGTCCGTTTACATCAATCGCCTGAAAATCGACCTCTGCTCCCGATGCCGACACATCGACCAGCCAGAAGTGTTGGGTGGAGGACCAAGCCGCGAGGTAGTTCTCTGAAAGTCCTAGCCGTTCGAGTTCGGCTGTATCTTCCAGCGCCAGCGCTTGCGCGCCTTCACGTGGGGAACGTCCGAATGCCCCGTCGCCCAGGTATAGAGTTCCAGCGGAATCAGGCCGGTTGCCGCGCAGCCCCTTGGTACGTTTGTGCATGTGATCGTGGTGCTCAAAAGCTGCGGTCAACCCGTAGTTGTCAAACAACTCAAGCCAAGCGTGACGCACGAATGGAGACGATGAAACTTCAATATCGAATCCCTCGCCTATTGAGATTAGTCCAAACGGGCGATGACTCGGGTACATTGGGACATGGTAGACAGCGAAGATATTTGTGTCGGGATCAGTGGTTGTGAGTTCTGACTCCAGCCATTCCCTCTGCGCTCCCGTCATCGACGTGACATGGTCGGTGTCTAAGACGACGATTCTCGTGTGTGGACCAAGCGAACGCGAGAAATATGAGCGACGATTCTCGTCAAAACCAGAACCGGCTTGCGCAAAATAGCCAAAGTAGAACGGAGCCGCGTCCAATGGGCGAGCAAATTGGAAAAGCCCTCCCTTCACCTCATGATTGCCAATCGCCAGAATCATCGGAATCATGTGGCCATCGGGGTTGGTCATGGTTTCTTCCCAGTTCGTCAGCCATGCATCCCAGTCCTTCCAATTCTTCAGATTACCGTCAGCGTAGGCGATGTCGCCGCCAATAACGACCGCGGCCGGATCTTCGGCCGCAGCGACCCGCAATAGGTCCCGAACCACCGGGTCGGTCCCCATGTCGCCGCCAACAGCGAAGCGGACTGGGCCTGAATCGGGAACCGTACGAAAACTCATCTCGTCGGTAAAGCCAATTTCGTCATTACCTGCGATGAAATAGTAGGCCGTGTCCGGTTGCAAGCCTGTCAACTCGGAGACGTGTACTTGTCTGTCGGCATTCGTGTACAGGCGAAGCCCCGGTATAGTGTGGGAGAAAGCATTGGCTTCAAACCTGTAGTTATCGACATCGCCATGCTGAGGGACCGTGTCGTAGAAAACGAACGCGGAATCTGTTGTGAATTCTGAATGAAAATTCACTGTCATGGTGGTGCTGGCGTCGCCCTGCCAAGTCAGGTAACAGTGGGAAACGCCCCTCTCTTCAGTAGCGGGACAGCTGACTACGGTTAGCGCCAGCGCCAGAAGGGGAGTCAATACGATTGCACTCTTCACGAAGCTTTTCCTCACATGCCTGAAATCGTTGCAGGGAGTCGGCACCGACAATCCCATTCGAATCACCAGCGATAGCGCGGCGGTTGGTAAGCATCTGGCGTCGGCGATTCGAAACTGGTCCGCATGATACACCGTCATCAAGACATTGAGGTCACGATTTCGTCGGGCGCAGATTAACGGTACAAAATCCACGAGACCACCGCCCACGCCATGGCGAAAAAGGGTAAAAAGCGAAAAAAGGTTCGAAACGGGGGTTATTGCGCTTTTTTCGCTTATTTCGCCAGTCGACCCACCCTGTGCCTCGCATTTATTAGATCGTGTAATGTTCATGCGGCCTCGCTCCATTTATATCGGTGATGAAGTCCGAGTGCGCGAGGCAGCTCAACGAGTCTAGCGGATAGGGAAGCTCGATTCGAATCGGACGCGATAAGAGCATTCTCATATCGGATATCGCATAGATTCCTGGATTCGGTATTGTTGCACTTCCCGAAAACTGATCACAGCGGGGGCGGATCAATGAACACGCGAAGCTGGAATTAAAGTCGGCTCTGACGTATGAGCAGTGGTTGCCGATTTCTGGCGCGTGTTTTTCCGTTCTAACCCGTTGAAAGCAAAGGGTCGCTAGATCTGCTTCCACTAGAGCGAGCACGCTTTCTTTACGCTTAAGGCCCATGTAAGGACCAAATTTTCGTGGCGTATTTCGCCAAATCCTCCTCGAATACCTGGTGGAGCGACCAGGTTCTCCGATGAAAAAGCCCGAAGTCGGGTAGCCTACGCGGCGGCCATGTTCGCCACGATGTTATACGTCCAGTAGACCCAACGACGGATCATCTGAGGATTACAACCGCCGTTGAACTCTGTATTGTCTATTTGCGAGGCATAGGTCCATTCAAGCGATGAATGTCTGAGTGAATCCAGGGTAGCGTATAATGATGGAGACGAACTTTTCGACTGATTTGATTTCTTGCGCCGCATGATTTGGTTAGATTTTCTTGCCCCGTGAATATCTCTTTAGGTCATCGGAGAGTCACCTTTCTTTTTTGCTACGTTCGACGGGAGGCTGCTTATGGCGCAGCGGGTCTTACGGAGCATTTGCGCATAGT
>JAPYPO010000033.1 GCA_029937645.1 Candidatus Hydrogenedentota bacterium | reverse complement strand
ATGCTCAATAACGTGCCCGTGGTGGTCACGGGCGCCCATATGGGAAATGTCGGATTAATTCAGTCAGAAGGGCGGTCAAGTATGCCACAGCGGAGTTGGGGAATGAGTTGACAGGTCTTGCTTGATTGGCAGTGCCCTGCGGTATTCCTCAGCCAACCGGGCGGGTGAGCCGGTATAGGGGACGATTCTTTAATGGATATACCTCGCGAGAAGGATGAGCCTGATCCGCGTTCGAGACACGATACGATACGCGCGGAGGACGGAGCGTTACCTTCCTCCAAGAAAACGGAGATAGTGAAATCGGATCATGAGCCGCATGCCGAGGCGGCTCCCCCGATCGAGGAGGACACGTCGCCTCTGATCGGGAAGACGATCGACAATTACCGGATCGACTCGATTCTTGGCCAGGGCGGATTCGGGATCGTGTTCAAGGCGCTGGACGTGAAGCTGGATCGTGCGGCGGCCCTCAAGTTTCTTCGCGTCGCATTTGACCCCCACCATCAGAAACTCTTCGCGCGCGAAGCGAAGGTTCTCGCGAACCTAAGCAAGCATCCTTCTATCGTACAAATATATTCATGGGGCGAGTACGGCGATACGCACTACTTCGCCCAGGAATATCTCGATGGCAGCGCGGAGCAGCTCTTGGAGGGGACGCCCGACGGAGCGCAACTGAAAGATGTTTTGTCGGTGGCGATTCCCTGCGCGGACGCGTTGGCCTTCGCCCACGACAACGGCGTCCTCCATCGAGACATCAAACCCGCCAATATCCTCATCGACAAGTCGACGGGATCCGCGAAACTCTGTGACTTCGGGCTCGCGCGATTCCACAATTTGGGGCTGGACAGCGCCAGCGGCGCCATTAGCGGCTCGCCTGCGTATATGTCGCCGGAGCAAGCGGCTGGGGAACGCGTCGATGAGCGTTCCGATATTTTTTCGTTAGGCGTGACCATCTTCCAGTTGTTGTGCGGGCGTCTTCCCACGAGCGGAACGGGGATGCAGGAAATCTTGGACAACGTCCGTTCGGGCCGCAGAGTGTCTCTCAAGACCTATCGTCCCGACCTGCCCGCAGAGATCATCGCGATGGTTGATCGTGCGACCGCCCACAAGCCCGCCAAGCGTTATCAAAAGGCGGAAGAGTTCAAGGCGGATCTCGATTCCGCGCTTAAGGATCTGTTGGACAGCGGCCAGGTTGGCGGCGCGAAACAGGGCAGTTCACGACGCTATTCAGCGCGCCCGAATGGTTTCCCTAAAGCCGCGGCGGCTGCTGTGATCGCTGCGGTTATCGGAGTGGTGGCAATCGTTGGCCTCATGGGCATTCCGGGCGGTGGCGATCCTGATTCGCTCGTCACCAAACTTCAACCGTCGCTTAGCGAGGCGAAGACTCTGTTGGATTCTGGCGAATACGAAGGCGCCGTGAGGAAAAGTCGTGAGGCGTTGCAGGCCAATCCTGCGGATGCAGACAGCAAATATATCTTGGGTTACGGGCTTCTGTTTAGTGGTGAGCTGGAGGAAGCAGAAGAGACATTTACAGCCATAGAGGATCCGACGCGGCGTCAAGAAGGCCTGGCGGCGCTCGCACATGCGCGCTACGACAAGAATCCGGCTGGCCTCAAAGCGATTTTGGATGCGACCGAATCCCGTTCGGGTTATATGTCGGTGTTAAAGGCCACCCACGAGTTTCTCGATGAGGACTTTGAGCAGGCGGCGCTCACGTTGGCTCCAGTGATGGATATGCCGTTGTTCTTCGATTGGCAACGCGAAAAGCAGTTACAGTTGCTGGGACGCGCCTACTTGGCGCTCGGCAACTTGGATGCAGCGAGCACGGCTTTCCAGGAGTTGCAGTCCCTCCAGCGCAAGAGTTCGGCCGGTATGGCGCAGGCCTACATCCAGATCGTGACGAATAAAATGAACGAATCGCGCCGGGAAAGCGTCCGGAAACAGCTCGATCGGATCGTGGAGGCCCGCAAAGAAATCGATGACGAGGAGGACAGAGACCTGTGGTCAAGTCGGCCCATGCGTGTGTGGATTATGCCATCGGTTACCCGGCGAAGCCGCCTCGCCGTAGAGTCTGGGCTGGCGGATATTATGCCCTTCCTGCTCGCGGGCAGCCTGACAAAGCCGCAACAGCCGCCCATCGAAGTCGTCGAACGGGATATTCTTCTGGACATCTTAATGGAGCAAGATTTATCCGCCAAGTTGAGTGACGGACCGGACGCGATCGCGTTGGGCAAGGTGCTCGCCGCGCGCCTTGCGTTGGTGTGCAACTTTAATGTCTTGATGGGTGAAGAGTACCTCGCCGTTAAATTGAGCGATACCGCGACCACACGCGCAATAACCCTGGACCGATTCGACTTAAAGCGCGGAGTCAACCCGGACGAGTGGGTCGACACGGTAGCGCATGCGATTCTGGACGCCATCGCCGAAGATTATCCGATTCGGGGCATGGTAACTGCCAGCGAAAGCGAGACTTATCTGAATGTCGGAGCTGCGGTAGGCGTTGAAGCGGGGATGCGTTTCAAGCTGATGCGGGCGGCTGGTTCGGGGATGTATCCAAATAGTTTCGCCGTCGCGGAAGGAGAACCGGAGGCATCGCGCACGCGCGTCAGCCTGGAAGGCCTTGACGCGAATGAGATTCCGGAGGCGGGGTTGTTTGTCCAAGCGATTCTTTCCGAACCTTCCGAACCGGAATCCGACGCATCATGAGATGGATGTGATGACCCGTATCAGACTGACCGCCCTGTGTTGCGTCGTGTTGGCCGCGGGCTGCGCCACGCAGTCACCGGACCTATCGAAATATGAGCCCTATGGTGTCGTCAACCCGTGGCGCGCCCGGTGGTGGAATTACTATGAACGGGGGCGTTCGTTCGCCGACGGCGGCTATTGGAAAGAGGCCGAGGCGGATTTCCGTGTAGCCTTGAGCAAGCGAAGCAGCGACCAGCGGTGGGCGCGCACCTACGGACTGCACTTCGTACCGGAATACTTCCCGAATCGGGAAATGGGCATCGCGCTGTTGCATCTCGACCAGCCCGAAGAGGGCATCACCTGGCTGGAAGCGAGCTACGAAGACCAACCCTCGGCGAGGGCCGCGTACTACCTCGACACCTCCCGCGCGGAACGTGTCGCGCGACTGGGGTCCGACATCGGCGGCCCCACGATTGACCTGATTTCCCCCACCCCCTCCGAGGCGACCCGTGGCTTGCAGTTGCGGGTCCACGGATTCGCCCGAGACGACACCTATGTCCGATCGATTCGTGTGAACGGCGTCAACACGCCCGTCGAAATCTCCGCGCCCGAAGTCGAATTCGAGCGACTCGTCGACCTGCGCCCCGGGCAAAATAAGATCACGATCGAGGTGACAGATATTGCCGGGAAAACCGAAACAATCGTAGTGGTTGCGAACGCCGATCACGACGGGCCGGCAATAAGCTTTGACGAACCCTCGGAGAACATACGCCTCGCGCGCGGTGTTGCTCGGGATTCTTCCGGCGTGGATTCGCTGACGATAGGCGGAATCTCCGCGGCATTGACTTCGGTTGGCGCTGGCCTGTTCGAGTTTGAAGCCGATCTTGCGAATCTCTCCTCCCTTTCTCAGTTGGACATCGTTTGTGTCGATACGCTGGGCAACTCCACCAAGGGCGTGTGGTCGGATGGATTGCTCGTCAGCGCCCGCGAAGCGCGGCAAAGGGTCCGTGTTGCTTCTAATGCAACCGATATTTCCGGACTGGGCCTATTCCAAGTTGCCGCTCAGCCGGGCGCGCCTTCGCTGGCCTTTATCGATCTTGAGGAGGGCGACCGTTATTTCCGCGACGAAGTATCCGTGGGAATCGAAGTGGAGCAATCCGGGATCGACGATTCCCTATTCGTCGACGGCCTCCCAGTCGATACGTTTATTCCGGGGAGGAAGAGTCAGCGCCTGAGCCGCCGCATATCCATAAGCGAAGAGGGCGAGCGCGCAATCGCGGCGGAATTGCGGGCTGGAGACGAATCTCGCGCTCGCGCCGACGTGACGATTTTCCGTGAACACACGGAAATCGAGCAGGTAGGCAACAAACTAAGCATAGCATTCGCCGAGAATACCTGGGGAGGCACCAACCCCGAACTCATCGGCGAGACTTCATTCGTCGTGGTCGAGCTCGAAAATGCGATCGGGGACCGCAAGCGCTTTGACATCCTCAATCGAAGCGACCTTGTATCCGTTTTGGGTGAACAGGAACTCATTGCAGCCATCGGCGACAAGACGGCCCGCGAGGAAATCGCCAACCGCGTTCGGCCGGTCGATATTTTCCTGAAGGGAATGTTGCGCCGCGACAACGACGGCATCTTGGACATACTGCTCTACGCTGTAAATTCGGAAACGGCCTTGCGCCTCGGCCAAGTTGAGGTGTCGGGCCGCGTCGAGACCGTCGAGGAATTGACGGACTTAGTGTCCGAATTGAATCTGCGGCTTGAGCAACTGTTCCCCGTCGTTCGTGGACGGGTCATCAAGTATCGCAGCCGCAACGAGGTACTTTCGACTCTTAATCGAACTCAGCGTATAGATGAAGACTGGAAATGCATCCTGTTTCGCGAGACGGACCTCGTTGTAGATGGTGTCAACTACGGACCGGAAATTACCGTTATCGGCTACGGCTCCTTCAGCCAAGTGCAGCGCAACCTATCCAAGGTCCGGATGAAATCCGTTTCCGAAGAGCCGATCGAGCAGGAAGATTATTTTGTCATTACAAAATAAAAAGCTTGGGGTCTTGTGTTTTATTCGGGCGGTTTGTCCGATCCTCATGCTCACCGTTTTCGCGGCGCCAAGTCTCGCCCAATTTTCTAAATTTACGATCTCGGGCGCGCCGACGCCGGTTGGTTCCGGCGCGCGGGCGGCGGGCATGGCCAACGCCTTTGTCGCCATTGCCGATGACGCAACGGCGGCTTCGTGGAATCCGGCGGGACTCGTGCAACTTGAACTTCCGGAATTCTCGATCGTCGGCGCGTACAATGCGTCGACGGACCGATTTACCGCGAACTACCATCCGGAGTTTGACTCGCACCATCGCGAGGATGGCTTGGAACTAAATTTCCTAAGCTTCATATATCCCTTGCCGCGCCCTCTTTGGGGCCGCAACGTATCGCTCTCGTTGAATTACCAGCGGAAGTTCGACTTCGGAAAAAACTTCAATATAGATTACGATTTGGCAGCGGTATTGAGTTCGGGGACGATCATCAACCAGTTTCTGAACATGAAATTTACGCAGAAGGGAGGCCTGGGCGCGATCAGCCCTGCGATCGGCATCGAACTCACAAAGACGCTCTCGGTGGGCGTCACGCTCAATCTGTGGCGAAGCAGCCCGTTGGGCGAGAACGACTGGAGCCAGACAACGCGTCTTAGGACTACCGCGTTCCTGGGGTCCCGGCTGACGAACTTAGCACAGACGACGCGGGAGAAGTTCGACGATTTCGAGGGCGAGAATGTAACACTCGGCCTACTGTGGAATGTGACGGACCGGTGGAATCTTGCCATGCGTTATGACTCGGCGTTCACGGGAACGGTCGACTATGAATCGAAGACTACCGGAGTCAGATTCAATTTGCATCCTGCAAATTTTTTATCACCCACAGCGCAAACGCTTCGCGAACAACGGGAAGTCCGCTTCCCCGACTCGCTGTCCATTGGCGCGGCTTACCGCAGAAACGACCGGTTAACGGTCGCCATGGATATCACGCGCACGGATTGGAACGACTTCTACATGAAGGACGGCGTAGGCCGGAAATTTTCACTGGTCGACGGGAGCCGCATCGATATCCCGGGTGAGCGCACCCACTTGAAGCCCACCTACTCCGTCCGCCTTGGAAGCGAGTACGTTATGATCCCCAAGAATCCAGACGACCGCCTTGACCGGTTGTGGTCGATTCGCGGAGGCTTGTTTTATGAAGAAGAGCCCGCAACGAACAAGTCGAGCCGCAGTGCGAGGCCCGGCAATGGTAAGCCGGACCGCTTCTTCGGCTTCGCGGCGGGCCTGGGGCTTCTGGTCAAACAACGTGTCAACATCGACTTCGCCTACCAATTCCGCTACGGGCACGGCGTGGACAAAGATTTTCTTCGGGGGCCGAAAGGCTTCGAAAATGAACTCCTCCAGCACCGCTTCGTGTTGTCCTCCGTCGTGTACTTCAAGACGGGAAGGTGAATTCTTCACGCGCCTTGCGTATGCTTTGCCGCGAGCCAACACTCCGAAAAACTGAAAGGGTACCCTGTGTCTGAGCTGAAGAAATCTATCAACGAAGCGGTGCGCGCAATCCGCAAATCGACCAAGGCGAAACCGAAGATCGGCATCGTCCTGGGCACGGGCTTGGGCGGATTGGCCGACCGGATCAAGGTCAAGACCCGTGTGAGTTACGACGACATCCCCCATTTCCCCGAATCAACGGTCGAAACCCACGCGGGTGAACTTGTCATGGGCACGCTTGCCGGCAAAGAGGTCGTTGCGTTATCGGGCCGCTTCCACTATTACGAAGGATACTCGTTGCAGCAGGTTACGTTTCCAATTCGCGTGGCGAAAGCGCTCGGGATTCGGACGTTGATTGTGTCGAACGCTTCGGGTGGCCTGAATCCCCAGTTCTCGGCGGGTGACCTCATGGTGATCACGGACCACATCAATTTCATGGGCGACAACCCGCTCATCGGCCCGAATGACGATTCGCTCGGACCGCGGTTTCCGGATATGATCGAGCCGTATACGAACAAATTGATTGAGTTAGCCGAGTCTATCGCGTTGAAAAATGGAATGAAGCTGCAACGCGGCGTGTACTTAGCCTGTCCCGGCCCCTGCCTGGAGACGCGGGCGGAATACCGCTTCATGCGAACCGCGGGCGCGGATTGCGTCGGGATGAGCACAGTGCCGGAAGTCATCGTCGCAGTGCACGCGGGCCTCAAGGTGCTTGGGTTTTCGGCGATTACAGACGAATGCATGCCGGACGCGTTGAAGCCGGTGAATATTGATGAGATCATTGCCACGGCGAATGCCGTCGAACCGGTATTGGCCGGCTTGGTCACTGAATGCATTCGGAAGATGTAATAGAGGGTTTGTTCGCCGTTGAGACGTTAGGGTGTTACGCGGACTCGCCCCTCTCTAAACGGGAGGCGGATACGACTTGGTTTGACGCATGAGTTTAGAAATTCTGAAGAGAGTCCGATTTTCTGTGGACTCAAAGGCCACCGTATGAGTTCGGAAGTCGATCTACCCCTACCCCCGCGCGGTACTCGCGTGTTGGCGGCTTCGTATTATTGCGGGACCGCTCCCTTCCTGGGCTACCTGAAGTCGCGCAAGGATAGCGCCTACGCGGATCATCATTTCAAGCAGGCGCTCTGCATTCATTTTGTCTTGCTCGCGATCATCTCGCTCTATGTCACCACTTCAGTAACGCTTTCGTACATCCTCGTTTTTCGGCGGGATTGGTATGAAGGGACGGCGCTGGAGCCCACGGCGCTTATGGTGGTTCGCCGCGCCTTCCTATGTTGGCTGGTTATGTGGGCCTTTGCGGCCTGGTGGGCATTTCGCGGTTCTTGGCAGGCCTTCCCGCTCTTCGGACGCCTCGCGAAATACCGGGTCGTCATGCTCGGCTCGCTCGTCGGCTACACGGCGATGGTCGTCGCAGTCGCGATCACGTTTGGCTTAACCGTTCATGCCTCGACACTCACGCGCGGCGAAGGCGAGCCCGCCCAGGCCTACATGCTCTACGACGACATGGACATGCTCCCGCACTGGCTCTTCAACCTTGGCTTCTATCCCATCGCGAAAGCGTCGATTGAAAATTGGGGCGAGGATTCGGTTGTGGTCGCGCCGCTGACGAAAGAGGCGCTGGCCTCCGCCTTAGAGCACGGGACTTTCGTTTTTGTGCTGTCCCATGGAACCGACGCCGGGCTTCACACGCGGGCCTTTAAGATTCGACCGAAGGACGCTGCGCCGCGCGGCACGGGCCAAGGTTTGCAACTGGTGTATCTCACGGGCTGCGATAGCGGAGCGCTGGCGGAGGACTGGGAAGCGACGCTCGCGCCAGCCAGAGTGATAACCTTTGACCGACTATCGGCGTGGTTGGAACACATCTATTGGCTACTCTTTCGAGGGGCGGATCATGTGCGCGCGCTCCAATAGTAGGGACGGGCGCTCAAGCATTTGGGGGATACGGACGAAATATAGGAGGTAGACTTGGCTTAGGTGCCGAATCGGGTACATATCCAGGTGAACGGGGTGGGAGTTTTATGTAGAATATAGACACTCCGGGAAATTCATTTGGGGAATTGTAGAGGGAAATGGACGGACTCGCCACATTGTTTTTTCTTGGCCCAGTGGCACTGTTTTTCTGGGCGGTTAGTCTTATTCTCTGGTTTATTCTCTTCCTAATCTTCGGTGTATTTAACACGTCGTTTGAAGTCCACGAGGAGCGAATCGCCACAATCACGCGGTATCTCTTCTGCGGGTTGATTATCCTGGTGCTGCCCGTTTTTGCTCGGGCCATCAACTACGTCGTGTCCACCTTCTTCTGAGGCGGGCGGTCCGATCCTCGCTATTTCACGACAACATGGTATGTCCCCGTCGTAAGATCGCCTCGTGTATCGGTTATGGATACCGTGACCGGATAGCGCCCCGGCTTCTTGAATGCATAAGCCATCGAGTGATCCCGCGAGCGCGTACCGTCGCCAAAATCCCATTCGACTTTATCGAGGGACTTGATAGGGTTGTAGCGGACCGACATGCCGGCCCGGAAGGTCTCGTCGATGGTCACCGGCAGCTTGCCCATCGGGCTGCGAATCACATCGAGTACGTTAAACGTCATCTCTTCGTTTACGGCAAGCTGCAATTCCTTCTGGGCTTCTAGAACCGCGACCGGGCCGTTGCCCAACAAAATGTCCGCCACCGCGCGCATCGTCTGTGGCACGGAGAAGGAACGGCTATAGGCGAGGAGCAGCGCGTCCGCGTGACGAAGCTGAGGCAGCAATTTAGGGTACCCCAGCAGGACCACGACGACGCGCGCGCCCTTATCTTGAAGCTCCCGGACGAGCCGCGCTTGCCCGGCGGGCTCGATCGAATTATCGAGCACGCAAATCATCGTGCGGACGCCTTGGATCCGCTTTGTGAGCCGGTCGATCTCGAAGCGTTCTATGCGGCCTAGGTGACGCGCTTGAGATAGTTTCTGTTTGGCGATGCCGTCGATGCTTAACGCAAGAGCGTCTTGCAATTCATCAACGCCCGCCACGCCCGTCACCCCGATAGGCATGGACATCTCCTTCGTCAAGGGCAAGATGCCGCCTCGATTTTGGACCAGGGTCATGGAGCGACGTTCGACGAGAAAGGCCGCGTCCGATTCCATCAGTTCCCGACCCAATTTCTTGGCGTCCTTGTCGTTGGGTGCCTCACGCTCAAGCAGGCCCAACTCCTTCTTTATCGTTAAGACGCGTTTGAGAGCCACGTCAATGATGCCCTCATCCAGATCGCCGTTCGTAACGGCTTGCGTAATCGCAAGAATCCCCTGGACGACGCGCGCGCCGGACTGGCTCCAGTAAATCATGTCGGCCCCGGCCTCCAGCGCGCGGATGGCGGCCGCCGAGGGCCCAGAACTGCCGCCGAGATCCCCAGAATCCATCGGGCCGGCGATAACGATACCCTCGAAACCGAGATCGCGGCGCAAGAGATCCTGAATGACTATTTTCGACGTGCTGGCCGGGCCGGCCGCGCGGTCGATCGTGGGCGTCAGCGTGTTGCCAACATGCATGAAGCGCACCCCCTCTTTGATAGCGCGACGGTACGGGAGAAGCTCTTTCTGGGCGAGCAGGCTGCGCGGCGTCAACAAGACGGCCGCGCCTCCCCGTAGGCGGTTCATCCCGCCGCCCGGGAACCCGATTGGCACACTTTGGATTGCACGTTCCATCAATGTTTTGTAAAACGTGACACCCGCATCTCCAACAAAAACGGGATCACTTCCGAAGGTGCCGACGGTCGCCTCGGCACCCATCAAAACGGGCGCGAGTTCGAGGGAAGGTCCCAGGTGCATGTTGAAACCCATGACACTAAGGTATTGCGCAACGAGATCGGCGAGCCGCTCCGTCGATACGGGATCGTTAGCAGCACCGAGCGCCAGGGGCGACGGCATTTGGATGAACTTGGCATCCTTCAACAAGCCGTGCTGGGTGAGCGAATAGACGTTCGTGGCGATGAACATGGGTATCTTTTTCTCAAGTTCCATGGGGGCGCCACGCAGACCCACGATGTATTGGGCGGCGTCCTCGGGTTTTGAGACTTCCGGGATGACGGCTCCGCCGGGCGACATTTCGCGGAGCAGCCGGCGGCCATCGGTATCGGCGCTAAATCGCCCGCGCAGGGTTACGAACATCAGTTGCGCGACACGCTCCTGTAGTGAAAGCGATTGTATGGTGGCCTCGATTGGGTCGATATTGGGGTCTGGGGCCGCGCCCTCCTGCTCGACCACCACCGGTTGACGCCCAACGGCGTCTCCCAGGGTTTTTCGGGGTTCCTGGGCTGCGGCTCCGAAGGCGACCGCGATAAAGAAAGCGAGCAGCCACTTCATATTTTCCTGTTTCATGGGGTATTTTCCGCGCTCAATAGCGTTGCGTTCCGATCCGTACCCCCGAAGGGGCGTCGCGCGACTGGACAGCCGATTGAACAGTATACATATTTCCTGTTAAACTTAGCGCCGTTTTTGACTTTGTGCGCTATTTTTTGCATGGCCGACCGGCCCCTGCCTTTCAAGCGCTACGACCAATCTTGACTGTGTGTGTGGAGCTCTCATGAACCCAGACGATCTTCGATTTGAAGGAACGGAAGACTATTACCTCGATCCGGAATTGGGGACGATCGTAAATATAGCGCTCCAGATGGAGAAACCCCTCCTACTCACGGGCGAAGCCGGCACGGGCAAGACCTGTTTGGCCCTTGAAGTGGCCAAATCCCTCAGCATGGATACCGAAGTGCTCCGCTGCAAATCCACCATCAAGGGCGAGGAATCCTGTTACACGCAGGACACAGTACTGCGCCTCAATGACGCCCGCTTCGGCTCCGGTGAGACGGGGCGCGACGTGCAGAACTTCTACGACTATGTGGTATGGGGACCCATCGGCCGCGCGTTTCGGGCGGACAAGAAAGTAGTGCTCCTGCTGGACGAGGTAGATAAGACCGAGTCGGACGTTCAGGACAACTTGCTGGATATTCTTGAGGATTGCGAATTCACGATCCGCGAAATTAACACGATTATCAAAGCGGACATCCGCCCGGCAATTTTCCTTACGTCGAACGCGAAGCGTGAATTGTCGGACCCCTTCCTCCGACGATGCTATTGCCATCATATCGCCTTCCCCGATCAGGACCAGATGCGGGAAATCATTCGGCTGCATTACCCGGACACGAGCGCCAAGTTGATGGAGGCAGCGGTCCATATCTTCTACGAATTGCGGGAGCGCGGCTACGAGAAGCCTCCGGCGACGAGCGAGTTGTTGAATTGGATCGGCGCGCTGGAGCGCACGGGCGCGATACCCGATCCGAAAGACCCGCCGCTCATGGGAGTACTGCTAAAACGCGCGAGCGACATACAGGCCTATCGCGGAGGCGATTCCGGCCCTAAACGGTTTATGTAATGTCTGCCGCCGCCCAGGACGAAAAGGCCTATAACGCTCTCTTCGTTAATTTCGTTTATCTGCTGCGCGACTATGGCGTGCCCGCTGGCCCGAAAGATATTCTGGACATGAACCGGGGGTTCGAAAAAGGCTTCGTTCGCTCGCTCGACGAACTCTTCGTTTTCCTTCGCCTCACCTTTGTGCGCCGTGTCGAGCATATGGATTCCTTCGAGCGCGCTTTCGCCCTCTACTTCTACGATATCGATATTCCTCCCGTGGAGGAAGGCGACTTGGCGCTCCTGCGCACGAAGCAATTCCAAGATTGGCTGAATCGCGCCATTGAAGCAGGCGATCTCCCGGCTCGGGCGAAGTGGGACATGAAGCCCGAGGAGTTAATGAAGAAGTTCTGGGAGCGCCTCAAGGAGCAAACGAAGGAACATCACGGCGGCAACAAATGGATCGGCACGAAGGGAAACTCGCCCTTTGGCCACTCGGGCAACGCGGAAGGCGGCGTACGTGTCGGTGGCGGACCGGGCAATGGATCCGCGCTTAAAGTCATCGGCGACCGGCGCTACGTGTCGTACTCCCATGACAACACGCTGCGTAGCGACAATCTACGCCAGGCGCTTGATTCCATGAAACACCTCAAGAAAGCAGGCGCAGAGACGGACCTCGATCTCCACGAGACGATTCGGCGCACCTCAAGAAACGGCGGCGAAATTGAGCTTGTCTTCAAGAAGGAATTGCGCGACAAGATGAAAATCGTGCTGCTGATAGACAACGGCGGCTACTCGATGACACCCTATGTCGATATCACGCGGCTCTTGTTCAGCAAGTTGCACGACCGATTCGACGAAATTAAAACCTACTATTTCCACAACACCATTTACGACAAGGTGTATATTGATCAGCGCCGCATTCGCGCCTACAACATCGATAAACTCTTGCAGCAACGGGAAGACACGCGCATCGTCATTCTCGGGGACGCCACGATGGCGCCCGAAGAACTGGCCTCCGCCTACGGGTCCATCTCCGGATTTGAACTGGATGACGCGCGGCCGAGCCTCCATTGGCTCAATCTGATCGCCAAGCGATTCGAGCACAGCGTCTGGCTCAACCCCATTTCAAAACAGCGCTGGACCGGCAACTACGGCGCGTGGACGCTCAAGCAAATCAAGGGCATCTTCCACATGGAGGACATGACCCTCGGCGGCATCAAGGGCATGGTCGAACACCTCAGCGATTTCACCGGCAAAGAGTAATCGCCCGGCGCTTAATGGCCGGCCGCGTCGTAATCCTCGATCACGATATTCTTGAAGGATAGATCCGTCGTCGGGTCGTGCCCTTGCAAGTGGATCGTGCCGGGGCCTGGAACGTAGCCTTCCTTGGCATTACTCTTGGGATGCACGGGGCGCGTGTCGTAAAAATCGCTCGCGAGGTAGCCATTGATCCAGATGGAAAAATGGTTGCCGTGGCTCACGATGGTTTTTTGGAACCATTCGTAGTCGTTCGATACCACTTTGCGGGCGGGCTGATTCCCGTAGTTGCCGCCTGTGCCGTAGTCATTGGGCTTCGTGCGGTCGTCGTCTTTCCAGTCGTTGCGCACCTGCGACTCGTAGCCTTTCCAGAAGACGCCGGGCGGACCCCGGAAGAATACCCCGCTATTGAGCTGGTCGCCATTGGAAATGATATCCAACTGAAGTAAGAAATTCTTGTACACGCCCGATGTCTCAATTTGGCCGTTGCCATCCTTAATATTGATGGCCCCATCGACGATAGAAAACTCCGACCGGTGCTTGGGGATGATGTTCCAGTGATTCAGACTGCTTCCGTCGAAAATCGGGCGCAGGCTCAGGGGGCGCAGTTTCATTTCGGATACTTCGACGGTGGCGTTGCGGTTGTGGTGGTACAGGATCCCGATGTAGCCCCGATCATTCGTGGCATCGAAATCTTTAACCCGCTTCCCATCGATTGTCGCGACCACTGAATCGCCACGGGCCTCGACGTGGATGTCACGCCAGGGCGATTTGGAGTTGCGGCCTTCCTGCAGCCAGATGACGCCCGCGCCATTCTCCGTCGGGTGGCCTTCGAGGGGCGCGCGGACAATCAAACCCGACGAGGTGCCGGCCTTCACACGGATTTTTGCCGTCAGTTCGAAATCCTTGAAGGCGCTTGTTGTGACCAACATTCCTCCCGAGCCCTGCGCACCCTTGAGGGTACCGTCGGCCACGCCCCACTCAGCATCGCCCAACGCCGTCCAACCAAAAGTCGTTTCGCCATCAAATAGGTTTATCCAATGGCCCTCGCCATCGGCAATCGCCAGCGAGGAAAAGCCACACACCATGGTGATGGCCGCGAGATTCATTGCCGTTTTCATAGTGTGACTCCCTTGAGGCGTTGGTTCCGCGTAGTTTTCGAGAACCCGTGATTATGGAGCATGTAGGATAAGGGTGCAAGCATAAGGGGAGGGCGCGTCTCGCCCGCGGCAAACGGCGGGCAAGATGCCCGCCCTCCCCTTTCTCAGTATAAGAATCCACCTGAGCGCCGACTGCGCGACGAGAGGGCGTTTTGACATCCTTCACGGATTGCCGCGATACTGCTCGTTCTCACTACTGCTTCCCAACGTGTCCGTTGTCGCCCAACTGAGAGGTATCCAAGAAATTGAACAATCGAGCCCTTCGAATCGCGCTCCTGCTTTCCGGTTCCGGTCTTTGCGCGTTGGTGTATCAGATTGCGTGGCTGCGCGAACTTCGGCTGGTGTTCGGCGGATCGACTGCGGCCTCGGCGGCGGTGCTCGCGATTTTCATGGGTGGGTTGGGGGTTGGGGGGGCCTTCTTGGGAAAGTGGGCGGACAAAGTCCGCTCCCCCCTACGCCTCTACGCGAACTTGGAAATTCTTGTTGCACTCGCTGCAGGCGTATCGCCATTTCTGCTTGACTACGTTCGGTCGATTTATATCGACATGGGCGGATCACTCGTTCTGGGATTGCGCAACGCGACGTTGCTTCGCCTGGGGTTGGCCGCCATGGTTCTGGGGATTCCTACGTTCGTGATGGGCGGCACGTTGCCCGCGGCAGTCCGCGCGGCGGAACACGCGGGCGATGTGGGCCGCAACCGTATGGCCTTGTTGTATGGTTCCAATACCTTCGGCGCCGTCTTTGGGGCATTCTTCTCCACCTTTTTCCTCTTGGAAACCTTTGGAACTCGAAATACCTTATGGCTCGCATGTCTTGTAAACATTCTTGTCGCATTGACGGCACGCTCGCTGGCCCGCAAACTGGATAGCGTGCAAACCGATGAAACCGTGGAGCAGGAGCCTCCCGCCGCGCCCTTCGCTCACGATAACTCTCATACGCCGAAGACGCCGCCACTGTATGTATTGGCCTCGGCGGGTATCGTTGGATTTGTTTTCTTTTTGATGGAAATCGTGTGGTACCGGATGCTCTCGCCGCTACTCGGGGGTACTACCTACACCTTTGGGCTGATTTTGGCAATCGCTTTGCTCGGTATCGGGATAGGCGGATTGGCCTACGCCTTCGCGGGAAGAAATCGGCCGGCCACCGTGGACGCCTTCGCGGCGACGCTCGCGCTTGAGGCGCTGTTTGTCGCGATTCCTTTCGCCCTGGGCGACCGTATAGCCGTGTTGTCCCATGTGTTTCGCGAATTGGCTTCCATGGGCTTTTATGGCCATGTGTTCGGCTGGGGCCTGGTTACCGCGCTGGTCATTTTGCCCGCAGCGATACTATCCGGTTTTCAGTTTCCGCTGCTTATCTCGTTGTTGGGCCAGGGGGAACGCGACGTCGGGCGGCAGACCGGCTACGCCTACGCGTGGAATACGGGCGGCGCGATTCTGGGGTCGCTCGCCGGCGGGTTCGGAGGCCTGCCCCTCCTCGGTGCGCTGGGATTATGGCGGGCGTCGGTCGTATTGTTGGGCCTTACGGCAGGTCTGGCCATGCTCATTTCCTATCGCCAACGACCGAGGCTCGCCCTGCACATCGCGCCACTGGCAGTCATCGCCGTGTCAGCGTGGATGGTCTTTGCGCCGTTGGGGCCTACGGCCGCGTGGCGGCATAGCGGCATAGGCGCGGGACGGAGTACGCTCGACACGACATCACGCAACAACCTCACCGCTTCGCTCCATGACGCGCGACGGCATTTGCGCTGGGAAGCAGACGGCGTAGAAAGCAGCGTCGGCATCGATGTCATCTCCGGCGTGTCGTTCATTATTAATGGCAAGAACGATGGCAACGCCCGGATGGACGCGTCGACGCAAATCATGTTCGGGCTGTTGGCCACCCTGTTCTGCCCGGAGCCAAAGTCCTCCTTTGTCATTGGGTTGGGGACGGGCAGCACGGCGGGCTGGCTGTCCGCGATCGAGACCATGGAACGGGTGGACGTGGCCGAACTGGAACCCGCCACGAAGGAAATCGCCGTCCGCAGCGAAGCCGTCAACCACGACGCGTTACGCGATGAAAACGTTCACATCTACGCAGGCGATGCGCGCGAGCTACTTCTGACGGCACCCCGTCAATACGATCTAATTGTCTCCGAGCCCTCGAACCCTTACCGCGCGGGCATTGCGAGTCTCTACACCCAAGAGTTTTATCGGGCAACGGCCGAACGCCTTTCGGAAGACGGTATCTTCGCGCAATGGGTTCAGGCCTACGAAATTGACGCAAGGACGTTTCGGATTATCTATGCGACGCTGGCTTCGGTATTTTCGTCGGTCGAAACGTGGCAGACCAACGATATGGATCTCGTGCTCGTTTGTTCCAACAAGCCGGCACGATATGTGGTCGCCGATATCTCGAATCGGATGAAAGAGGAACCGTACGCTTCGGCCCTGATGTATACATGGAATGTCGACAATGTGGAGGGAATATTCAGCCGCTTCGTGGCCAGCGACGCGCTTCTCCGGAGCATCGTCGAGTTGTCCGCACCGAGTCTGAACACGGACGACCGGACCCTGGTCGAATTCGGTTTCGCGCGAACGGTGGGACAAGACGAGACCTTTACTATAAATGACCTTCGGAGGGCGGCTTCTGAGCAGGGGGCATCGCGTCCGGCCGACCTGGTTGGCGAACTTGACTGGGCCTCGGTCATCGAACAACGGTCGCATATGACAGCGATTCTGGAACAGAAGGTGGGTGATGTGCCGGGCCTTCCACCGGATCAGCGGCAACGAATCCGCGCGATCTCGGCCTTTGTCGAAGGCGAGCTTGCGGAGGTCTATGCGGCGTGGAATTCGCAGCCGCGTGAACCCGTTTATCCGCTGGAAGTGGTCATGGTTGCGGAAGCATTTGCTGAAGCGGGCGATCCGCGGGCGCTCGGACTTGCGGATGAATTGGAGAAATGGTTTCCGATCCTATCGCAGACGGTCCGCGCCCGCTACCTGAACAGCCAGGGCCAATATGCCGAGGCGGCGGACGAACTTGTGCGGGCCTACGTAGCGTTTCGCGACGATCCCTGGCCGATGCCCTTGGTGATGAAGCGCGCGTTAAAGTTGGGCCGAACCATCGGCGCGCAGGACCCGGCGCTCGCGCCTGTCTTGCTTGAAGGCGTGTCCCAGCCCTTCGCCACGATGATTCTCGAAGAGAACCGCATGGAATTGCTCGTGGGCTTTGCTTCCCAAATCAGCTACGAAACTGCCGTCAGCCACGTAGAAGCCTATGAGCCAAACGTGATCTGGACGAAGGATTTCTTAGAGTACCGTGCGCGCGCGTACCGGGCGGTCGCGCATCCGCTTGCCGCGCGGGCTGAACGCGAGCTTGAGGTCTACCGGCAAAACGCAACACAGCATTTCGCGGACATGCTGCCGGCGCAGCAAGAGGCCGCCCCAACGCAGTAGCTAGTTCCTGTTTCGGAAAGCCGTTTTCAGCGCGGGATAAGGATAAGGATACGGCGGTCATTCTGAGCGAAGCGAAGGATGACAAAAGGGGTAGTTTCTTGTTTCCGCGTTTCTTTTTTGACGGGATAACAGGATGTAC
>JAPYPO010000525.1 GCA_029937645.1 Candidatus Hydrogenedentota bacterium | reverse complement strand
CGCATATGGACATGCTGTATGCGGTGGCCATGCGCCTTACCCGGAATGTGGCGGACGCCCAGGATCTGGTTCAAAACACCATTCTCAAAGCGCTCCGCTTCCACAGTCGGTTTAAGCAAGGGACCTATATCAAGGCTTGGTTGCTGACTATCCTGCGCAACACCTTCATCAACGAGTACCGCAGCAAGGCTCGACGCCCCACCTTTGTTCAGCTTTCGGGAGCGGAGCCCGCGCCTAACACCGGCCCGGACCCCGAAGTGCAGTACGACCCCGGAAGCAAGAGGTACCACGACATCCTCGAACTGCTCGGCGACGAGGTGCGCACGGCCATCGAAAGTCTTCCGGATGAATTTCGCCTGGCCGTCATCATGGCCGATGTGGAAGATAAATCCTATAAGGAAATCGCCGAGGTCATGAAATGTCCGTTGGGTACGGTCATGTCTCGGCTTTACCGGGGCCGAAAACTTCTCCGGGAGCAACTCAAGAACTACGGCCAGTCACGCCGTCTGCTCGACGATAAGGATTGATGGGCGACGCGGGGGCCGCGCTACTTATGAAGCACCTGGATGTGGGACCGAGGCCCAACGCTCTTTGTGGGTAGGACACGAATTACGGGGATGTGACCGTGCTCAAACTCAAGACTGTCAGACGCGCTACAACGGCTTTCGCCGTTCTTTCGGTTTTACTCGGATTGCCCGACGCATCCCAGGTCTACGCGCAAGAAGCGGACTTCGCGTACGAGCGCATGTGGCCGACCCTTCCGCAACCGTGGTTTTTCAAGCGCCCTTCTGGCGTCGCGGCGAGCGGCGATGGTAGCTTCTACGTAGCGGACTCATTTAATTTCCGGCTTCACAAATTCACCTTCGACGGCCAGTTGCTTTCTGTATTTAATGATGGCATTGGATTTCAAGAAACGCCGGTGCATATGGACACGGATTCCGATGGCAATCTGTATGTCGCTGTGAGCGACCGAATACTGAAGTACGATTCGCGCACGAACCTTGTCTTGGAAATTGAAACGCGGCTGGGAGGCGATGGCGCTGTGTTGGAGCCCGTCGCCGTCACGGTTGCGGACGACGGAACCCTCTTCGTGCTGCGGCAAGAGTTTTTCCTTGTACAGCGATACGCGGCGGACGGAACCTTCGAGACGGAATGGGGCGATACGGGCGAGCAGGAAGCGCCGGTCCCAATTGGGTGGAATCCAGGCATCGCGATGGGGCCGGATGGATCGATTTACGCGGTCGATCTTGGCGGCATCAGCGACGGTAATAACTCTGCAAATTTCAGCAAGGACATGGTCAAGCGATTCAACCGCGAAGGCCAGTTGCTTGATTCATGGGGACGGCTGGGCGATTCACCGGGTTCCTTTGATGTGGCGCAGGGAATCGCGGTGGATGAGGAAGGCTTTGTCTACGTATCGGATGTCTTCAACGGCGTCGTGCAGAAGTTTACCTCTGCCGGGAATTTCGTCCTCCGTTGGCCGGAAACCGATGACCTGAGCCGGCGAATTCCTGGGCCTGAGGGTATCGACGTCGACGACCAGGGCAACGTATATGTCGCGGTCGCTTCGGCGGACCTGATCCAGAAATTCACGGGCGACGGCGTCTTCATCAACCAGTGGGCCAGTTCCGGACTTTTCGTATTTCCCGGCGCGGTCGATGTGGACGCGTTGGGCGACGTCTATGTTGCGGATACGGAGAACAACCAAGTCAAAGTCTTTGACAATGAGGGACGCTTGTTGCGTCGGTGGGGCGAGCCGGTCGAGAGTGGGGGCGAGGTAGGGTTCCTGGCGCAGCCCCAAGGCATTGTCGTCGATGAGTCGTTTGTCTATGTCGCCGACACGGGCTACAACCGCATCCAAAAATTCACGAAGGCGGGTGCGTTTGTGGCGTTGTGGGGGAGCGATGACAATAACCTTCCCGTGGGGGACGCCGACACGGACACGGCGCAACCGCGCGGCCTCGCCATCGACAGCCTCGGGAGGATTCACGTCGTCGAAACGGATAATAGCCGAGTCCACATTTTCACGGCCGATGGCGAGCATGTCGGCTTCCTAGGCGAGCCGGGCACAGGGCCCGGACAGTTCAGCTTTCCGACCGACATCGCAATGGGCCCGGCTGGCGATGTGTTCGTAAGCGACACGTTCAATGCGCGCGTCCAGGCCTTCAATGCGGACGGTGACTTCGTCACGGAGTGGGGGCGGTTTGGCGAGGGCGCACCGACTGCGGGCGACCCAGAATTTCCGATTGAGTTCAATGAACCCGCAGGCATCGACGTCGATGCTGCGGGCCTCGTCTACGTCGCCGATTTTCAGAACGACCGTATACAAGTCTTCACGAGCGGCGGTGGCTTTGTAGATGTCATAGGCCGGCGAGGCGACGAACCCGGTCAGTTCAGCCGTCCCGTGGGGCTGGCAGCGGCCGATGACGGTCGGCTTTACGTCGCGGACACCGGCCACAATCGCGTACAGGTTTTCGCGCCCGAAGCGAATGTGAAGCAGGTTGCCGACGCTCCCCATCGGGCGATCATCGTTGCGGGCGGCGGCTCGATTGAAGGCAATGATCTTTGGCCTACGACGCAGATGGTCGCGAACTTTGCCTATCGCGCGTTGACCCATCAAGGGTTTGCACCCGAAGCCATCGACTACTTGACGGCGGACACGGATCTCGATCTCGACAACAACCCGAATACGGTCGACGTCACCGGCGACGCGACTGCCGCCAATCTGCAATCCGTCTTGTCGACACTATCGGCGCAGCCTCCATCGGGCAATGTTATTTTGTATCTGACGGGGTCCGTAGGAAACGGAGAGTTTCGCATAGGCCGCGATGAGGGCATCTCCGGCGAAACGCTGGGCGGGTGGCTGGACGAATTCCAGGCTGCTTTCGCGGGCACGCTGATCGTCATCATGGATACGGACGATGCCGGAAGTGTTCTACCCGCGCTCGCTTCGGGATCAAACCGGGTTCTCATCGGGTCCACCTCCTCCGACGACGCCGCG
>JAPYPO010000524.1 GCA_029937645.1 Candidatus Hydrogenedentota bacterium | reverse complement strand
ATAGGTTGTGGAATAATAATTACGAATACTGGAGAATTACTTTCTTAACAGGAGGAACGACGCGGCAATCTCTTCAACACAAGTCCGCCTGCCAAAATAGATTGCTTCGCTCACAATGACAATCTAAGCCGGGTCAATTATGAAACAATACACTAGAAGATCGGCAACTCCCAAATCCGATATAATCGGAGCAACATTTATTTCACGGTCGTGCAGGGACATCGACCACCGGACTCAAGAACAACAAGCGGAAAGTGGATGGAGGTAGAAGCATGAAACAGGAATTTCGCATCGGAATTTTTTTGGTGGCCCTGGGGCTATTAATCCTAGGCTCGCCAGAGTCGATGGCCCAACGCGATAAGGAAACGGAGGCTATCATCAACGTTCGCCGCCTGGAAGGAAACCCGATTATAAAGCCCAACCAGGGCCCGCGTATCGGCACGAACGTCCAGGGCCCGTCGCTGATTCGGGTCCCGGAATGGCTGCCCAACCCGCTCGGCAAGTACTACCTGTATTTCGCCGACCACAAGGGCTCGTACATCCGCCTTGCCTATGCGGATGCGTTGTCGGGGCCTTGGAAGATCTACGATCCTGGGACGCTACAACTGGAGCAGTCGCACTTCCTAACGGAGCCCGCGGAAATTCCTCAAAGGGTGCGCGAAGAGGTAGCGCGTGGTGGCTGGAAACCGGGGCCGGTTGAAGGGACACCCACGCCGCTGGATACCTCGACAAAACCGCACATCGCTTCTCCCGATGTTCATGTTCGGGAAGATCGGCGTGAAATCGTTATGTATTACCACGGGTTGGAGGACTTCCAGGTTCAGCGAACGCGGGTCGCGACCTCCAAAGATGGTATCCACTTCGAGGCTAGAAAGCCGCTACTCGCGACCTCGTACACACGGGCCTTTTGGCATGACGGGCAGTGGTACTCGATGGCGATGCCCGGAATCTTCTCGCGATCGCAAGACGGCCTTTCCAATTTTGAAGCGAGCGACCTACGCCTTTTTCCAAACATAATGCGGCACTGCGCCTTGCTGAAGCGCGGCGACACGTTGTATGTGTTCTGGACCCAAAAAGGCGATACGCCTGAACACATACTACTCACCAAGGTCGATATGAGCGGCGACTGGTCGACCTGGACCGCCAGCGAAACGGTCAGCGTACTGCGCCCGGAGGAGGATTGGGAAGGCGCGGATCGTCCGTCCGTTCCGTCAGTCGGCGACGCGATTAATGTCCGCGTAAACCAATTAAGAGACCCGGCCATCTTCGAGGAAGACGACCGGGTCTATTTGCTTTATGCTGTCGCGGGCGAATCTGGAATCGCTATCGCGGAAATTGAGATCCCTTAGCGAGCAGCCCGCGCGTAGCGGCGGCGGGGACGGGAGCTTTTCTTCTTTGCTGGATTGCGCTTCCCATTGTCCTTTGACCTGACGTTTGACCGCACGGAAACAGAGCCTTCCCATTCGGTGCGCGGGAGGCTTTTTCCAAGGCCCCGCTCGATGGCGCTCAAATCTTTATGTTCTTCCGGGCTCACGAAAGTAATGGCATCGCCCGTCTCGTTCGCCCGGCCTGTCCGACCGATGCGGTGAACGTAGTCGTCGAATGATCTCGGGATGTCGTAGTTGACGACATGCGTCACCCCGCTTATGTCGATGCCCCGGGCCGCGACATCGGTCGCGACGAGCACGTTGGAATGGCCCTTTCGGAAATTGTCCAGGGCCTTGTCGCGCTGGCTTTGCGAGCGACCGCCGTGGATTGCCTGGGCGGTAAATCCATCTTTATTCAAAAGCCGCGCGACTTTATCCGTCCGGTGCTTCGTGCGAAGAAAGACGATGGTCGATTTCACGTCGGATCCGTTGAGAATCGTCGAAAGAAGTTTTGTCTTCTGGCCGGCATCAACTGTGTACAGTCCCTGGCGAACCGTCTCGATGGGTTTCGAGGAGCCGCCCACTTCGATGTATTCCGGTTCGAATTGGAAGTCGGCAGCGAGACGGCGGATTTCCTTGGGGAACGTCGCCGAAAAAAGAAGCGTTTGCCGTTCTTCGGGCAGGCGGTCGATGATGCGGCGCATGTCCGGCATAAAGCCCATATCGAGCATGCGGTCGGCCTCATCGAGTACAAGGATCGACAGGTCATCAAATTTCACGTTGCCGCGAGAAATGTGATCCAAGAGCCGACCGGGTGTTGCGATAACGATCTCGGTGCCCGACCGAAGCGCGCGGGTCTGTGGGAGCATCCCAACGCCGCCGAACACGCAAACGGACCGAAGCCCCAAGGTTCGGGCCATGGGTGCGATCACTTTTTCGACTTGCTGCGCGAGTTCCCGTGTCGGCGTGAGGACCAACATCTGTGTGCGCTTGCGTGTCCCTTCCGCAAGATAGGTAAGGGAGGGCAGGCTAAACGCGAGCGTTTTTCCCGTTCCCGTTTGTGCGACAGCGATAACGTCGCGGCCTTCCAGGGCAACCGGGATGGCCTCTCGCTGAATTGGAGTAGGCTCGGTGATGCCCTGTGCCTCGATGGCGCGGAGGCATTTCGGGTGAATTTCAAACTGCTTAAAAGACATAGTGGTTCCTTGTGTCTAGCCGGATCTGTGCCGGTCGAGACCTGAGGTTCACTTGCTCAGGACTAACAAGAAGGGAAACAACGCAGAGGCGAGTGACCGTAATTGGAGATGAGCGAGTGGTGGGGACGGTGCCCCACGAGGGGTGGCTGACTGTGCAGCCTTTAGTAACGTCGCGAATTGTAACAGGTTCGTATCGCAATTGCAAACCAGCGAATACTCGCCGTCAACACGGCCTCACGCAATGCCGCTATGGCGCAAAGAAGAGGGACCAGCATCTAAAGCAAAGCAGGATTCTCTATCCCCCACTTTCGGCATTCCGGGATCGAGATTTCCAGGGCCGCTAAGAAGCCCTTCACGACCATTGTCATTGCGAGCCCTTCACGACCATTGTCATTGCGAGTCAGAACCCGCTTCGCGGGAAATTGGGATAAGGACAAAAGC
>JAPYPO010000523.1 GCA_029937645.1 Candidatus Hydrogenedentota bacterium | reverse complement strand
GAATGGAACCCTTATCCGCCAGGGTCTCGATGACGTCGCGAATATCGTAGATGCGGGTACGGTTTTCGGGAACAATATGGCGCATCTTACGCTGATCCGGGGCCTCCCAATCGCTGATGGCGCCCTGGAAATAGGAAAGATATTTCTTAGCGACCGCCGTCGCTTCCTCTTCGTCCTTTACGAGGATGTCCACCACGCCGTTCGGCACCTGGAAGGACATGGGGCCTACTTCTTCCGGTGTGAAGACCCCAAGCTTTCCGCCTTCGATCATGGCAGGACCGCCCATGCCGATGGTCGAGTTTTCCGTGGCAATGATAACATCGCAGCAAGCCAGCAACACGGTATTCCCGGCGAAGCATCGGCCCGAGGTGACGCCCACCATCGGAACCAAGCCGCTCAGCTTGGACCAATGCGTGAAGGTAGCGACGTCCATGCCCACGCCGCCGGTCGAGTCGGTGTCTCCGGGTCGGCCACCACCGCCCTCGGCATAGAGCACGATGGGCAGCATAAAGCGGTGGGCGAGTTCGTACATCCGGTCTTGCTTGTAGTGATTCTTCTTACCCTGGGTGCCCGCGAAGACCGTGTAGTCATAGGAAACCGCGATGGCCCGCGATTCCGAATTTGGAAACAGGTCTCCGTTAATCGACCCGACACCGCAGATGAGGCCATCCGCCGGCGTTCTTTCCCGCAGCCAATCCCGGGTCCGGCGCCTCGTTTGAGCGGCGACCACCATGGGGCCGTATTCGGCGAAGGTGCCGTCGTCGCACAGGTCAAGAATATTCTCACGCGCGGTCCGCTGTCCCGTCTTGCGCCGCCGGGCAACCGCGTCGGGCCGGTTTTCATCGAGGGTGTAGGCGTGGAGGTCGATGGCCTCTTGCAGGTCAGGGCGAATTTCATCCAGATCGACTTCCTTCTCGACCTTTCTGTCAACGTGCCCGACATCCTGCTCCAGAATAAAAATGAGCGGGTGCCCTTCCTGGATCACGTCCCCCTCATTGACCGTCAACTCCATGACGACACCGCTTTGCTCCGCAATAATCTGGTGCTCCATCTTCATCGCTTCCACGATAACGACGTCTTGCCCTTCATAGACGGTATCCCCTTCGGCCACTAAGATGCTGATGACCGTGCCCTGAATGGGCGCGGGTAGGCCAATTGAACCGTCCGGGCCTTTCAGATCGAGCACGGGGCTCGCCGGAGCGACCAACTGCGCCTTCTTGACCGATTGGTCGTGGTTAAATAGCGCCAGCGGATCCGAATCATCGATTTGGGCCCCGGCCAGACCGCTCCCAGAAGGCGCTTCCTGAATAACCGATCGATGAAAGCGCTGGCGATGTCCGTTGCCATCCGTGGAGGCGAGTACACTCACCAAGTCGTCGACCCAGCGCGTATAGATATTTCCTTCAACAAAATCGGGGTGCTTCAATAGCGTCTGTAGAAAATGAATATTCGTCTTCACGCCTTCCACCCGGAATTCACTCAACGCACGGTAGGCGCGGTTTACCGCATCCTCAAACTTATCCGTCCGCGAATGGCCAATGACCTTCGCCAAGAGGGAATCAAAATTCGGGCTCGTCGTGTAATTCGCATACCCAAAGCCGTCCGTCCGAACGCCGGGCCCGCTGGGGACATCGTAGGCCGTGATCGTTCCGCCCGAAGGACGCACCTCCCCGTTGGTCGTCATCGTCTCCATATTGACGCGCGCCTGTATCGCAAAGCCGTCACTCTGCTGAACACTACTCTGGTCCAGACCGATATCCGCCAACGATTCGCCACCGGCGATGCGCAACTGCGTTTGCACCAGATCGATGCCCGTGATTTCTTCCGTAACCGTATGCTCTACCTGAAGGCGCGCGTTGACTTCGATGAAGGCGAAGGAAGTCAGTTCATCAGACGCGTCAACAAGAAACTCGAAGGTGCCCAGGTTGTCGTATCCTACGTCCTCCGCGAATTTCACCGCCGAAGCGCATATACGCGCCCGAAGCTCCTCTGGGAAATTTGGGGCAGGAGCGACTTCGACAATCTTTTGATGGCGGCGCTGTACACTGCACTCGCGCTCGCCCAGGTGGATTACATGGCCGCTTCCATCGCCTACGATTTGCACCTCGATATGGCGCGCGCGGGGCATCAGCTCTTCCACATATAGATCGCCATTGCCAAACGAAGATTGCGCCTCCGACTGACATCGCTCATAGGACGCAGCGACGGAGTCGCGACTCGTCACGACCCGGGTTCCACGGCCTCCGCCGCCCGCAATAGCCTTAATGATCATCGATCCGGATTTAAGAGAATCATAAAACGATTCCGCTTCCTCCAGCGTGGTGGCCTTGTCCGTTCCATTGATCACCGGAACGCCCGACTTAACAGCAGCGGTACGCGCCCGACTCTTCTCGCCAAATAAATCCAGCAGCGCCGGGCTGGGTCCCACGAAGGTAATTCCATCCTCCTTGCACCGCGCCGCAAAGGCCCCACTTTCCGCCAGAAATCCATACCCAGGGTGGACCGCATCGCACTCCGTCTTCTTCGCAACGCCAATCAGTTCCTCGATATCGAGGTAGGGCGCACTCCCCGCGCGGGACAAGGGCTCCGCGTGGTCCGCGATGCGAAGATGGAGACTCGACGCGTCATCTTCTGAGTAGACCGCTACCGTGTCGATTCCAAGATCATGCGCGGCCCGCGCAATTCGAATAGCAATCTCACCGCGGTTCGCGATGAGGAGACGTGTGATAGGCATAGAAGCAATTCCTTGAAGCATTTAAGGCGGAACAGGGGTTTCAAATTCAGGGATGATCAGTATGATATTGCGACCGCACAGTATATTGTTTCAGCGGGGCGTTCTCAAACTCAGCCACACGAATCTTTGTGATGCAGTGCTGGGTGGCACCTTCAAACCTGTTCGGAGGTGGGGAGTTACAGGAGAAACTCCACGCCCAAACAATAGGCTGGCGCTATCAAGCCCGGATTTCCGATTTGGAAGAGTCATCTTGAGATCCGCCGGCATCGTTTAACTCTATGAACAGAG
>JAPYPO010000522.1 GCA_029937645.1 Candidatus Hydrogenedentota bacterium | reverse complement strand
GGCGGAAATGGCCCGAGCCGGCAAAGCGGACGGTGTCGACGAGACCTATAAGTTGATGCAACTGAGTGAGAGTCAGGTAGAGGACATCGCCAATTTCATTCGCTCCATGATTTCAACGCCGAAAGAAGGCTACCGCGAATTAATCCTCAACGCAACCACTCTTGATACGACCGACGCATTCAAATAGACGAAGCGAGTGGTCGCAAACGATATGAGTGGTCGGAGCGTAAAGAACGCGACCATATCCAAATAGCGCAAGGTTTCCAAATAGCGCAAGGTCAATAGCCATCGTCTCTCGCCCTGTCCGGGCGGGGGACGTTTCCATTTAGCGCGCGTGATGCAAGACTTTCTTGAGCGCTGCGACGACCGCGTGAACATTCTTGTCCGTGAGTCCGGGGTAGAGGGGGAGCGACAGGATCCGACTCGATGCCGCAGTCGCCTCCGGAAAATCTTCCGGCTTCATGCCGAGCGTTTCGCGGTAATACTCGTGCAAATGCAGGCCAAGAAAATGGACACCCGTCCCCACATTCTCCTGGCGCAGCGCAAACGCAATTTCATCACGGGTCTTACTCAACAACTCAAGATTAAGCCGAATAATCATCAAGTGCCAGGAATGTTCCACCTCCTCCGTCAAACGCGGCAAAGAGATTTCGTCGATCTCCGCCAGCGCCGACCGATAAATACGCGCAAGACGATCGCGTGCCGCTTTGAACGTGGGAAACTTCTTTAACTGCTCCAGCCCCATCGCCGCGCTCACATTACCCATGAGATACTTATAACCCGGCGCGACCACTTCCGCAGGCGCGGGCGCCGCGCTTCGGCCATACCGATCCCACGCATTCGCCGACATACCATTCGTAGCCAACCTGCGCATGCGTTCCGCCGCCTCGCCGTCTCGCACAGCAAGCATGCCGCCTTCCATCGTCGTGATATTCTTGATAGCATAGAAACTAAAACACGAAAATTCGCTCACGCTTCCAATCGGCTTGCCCCGGTAACGCGCCCCGAGCGCATGGGCCGCATCCTCCACAATGGGGATGCCATGTTTCGCGCCAATGGCGGCGATGGCGTCCATATCGCAAGGCTGCCCCGCCATGTGCACCGGCATGATGACCTTCGTGCGATCCGTAATCGCTGCTTCAATGGCCTCCGGCGAAATGTTCAGCGTGTCCGGGTCGATATCCGCGAACACCACACGCGCGCCCATATTCAACACCGTGTTGCCCGTGGATGCAAAGGTGATGGGGGAGGTAATCACCTCATCGCCAGGACCGACTCCCGCCTCGACCAGGCACAAGTGCAACGCCGCCGTACACGACGTGAGCGCCACCGTGTGCTCCGCATCCACCGTGTCCTTAAAGGCATCCTCAAAGGCCTGAATGTGCGGCCCAGACGTGAGCCAGCCGCTACGGAACGTGCTCAACACCGCCTCTTCCTCTTCGACCCCCAGCACCGGCTTTGCCAGCGCGATAAACCGGGGCGCGATGGGCTCTCCACCCTCATCAACAGGCGTCTCAAGCAGCTCCTTCATGCGGAGCACATTAAAGTGATCACTCGAAAACGGGTCGAAAGAGTCCTCCGCCAGGAGGGCCTTAATCTCATCAACACCCTCATCAACCGAGACCGCGCATTCGAAGCCAAGCGCATCGCGAATCTTATCGAAACTAACGCGATAATTCCGTCGGTCAGCATCGTCCGGCGCAACGTGCAGTTTGACCCCTTCGCACCGCGCGACGACCCGTTCTGCGAGCTGTAGAATTTGAAGATTCGCCGCGTCCGATCCGACATTGTAAGCCTCGCCGCTGACCAACTCCGCTGGCGCCTCAAGAAATCGGAGGAACGCCCGCGCCGCGTCCTGCACATGCAGGAAAGGCCGCCACTGGTCCCCGCCGCCCATCACATTGATAACGCCGCGCCGCATCGCCGTCGCCGTCATTTGATTCACCGCAAGGTCAAAACGCATCCGCGGCGACCGTCCAAAAAGCGTGGCCATACGCAGCGCGACCGGCTCGAAAGCCTCCGACTTCATCGCGAAAAAATCACGCTCATTTTCGAGCTTGCTCAAGGCGTAGGCCGATACTGGGTTCGCCGGGCTCTCCTCATCCAGAAATTCAGACACACCACCGCCGTAGATCGAGCAAGAAGAGGCAAACACGAAGCGGCGCACACCGGCCTGCACAGCCCGACTCGCCAGTTCGCGGGCGCTTTCCACATTAACATCCAGCGTGATTTCAGGATCAAGATCGCAAGACGGGTCGTTCGAGAGGCCCGCCAGATGGATGACAGCCTCCATTCCGACCAACAACTCGGGAAACTCCTGCAGCCGTCGTATGTCGCCGTGTACCACCTCACACTTCGGGTGAGCAACAAAACCCTGGGCGGCATCCTCCCCAAAGCAGAACCGGTCAAAGACCCGCACTTCATGCCCCTCTTCGAGGAGGAGCGGCACGAGGCAACTCCCCAAATATCCCGCGCCTCCTGTAACGACTATTCGCATCTAAAGACTCCCGATCAACCCTACAAAGTGCCGGAGTATACCAATTTACCAATGCTCCACGGTAGAACGCCTTCCTAAATCCAGAACTCTAATTCCTCTCTCAGGGAGAGGATTAAGGTGAGGGTGGCCTCGTGAGAACGACTTCCTTAACCGAAGCGACCGCAGGAAGCGACATGAAAGTCTCTTCAACATAAGCCAGTCTGCCAAAAGAGATTGATCCGCTTCGCTGTTAAGGACGCAGTTCTCAAGATCGCCACAAAAATGGAGGTTCTTCACGGAATCGCGGGATTTCTTGGAGAGGCCTTCGTTCCAAAAGCACATAAGAAATCCCCTCAACAGGGTTCGAATTGTCTAGCCCTAAAGAAATCACTCTCTTACTGTCATTGCGAGTCAGAACCCGCTTCGCGGGAAATTGGGATAAGGAAGTCGCCAAATGCGGACAAAATGGGTACCGCAACATCCCCCTTGATCCCCCTTCAAAGGGGGACTCTCATCCCTCGAACATCGCCTAAAGTCCCCCTTTGAAGGG
>JAPYPO010000521.1 GCA_029937645.1 Candidatus Hydrogenedentota bacterium | reverse complement strand
CGTTTAAGATCAACACCTTAGCGCCTTCGAATAATCTACAACCCTTGCCCATACGCTGTGCCGTTGTTTCTTCCGAAGGAAATCCTGTCGTCAAATTGCTGAAGCTCAATGGGGAATCGCGCATTTAGTAGACCTCACTACGCCGATTCTACCCCCTTGGGCTCGGGGCGATTCCTTCTCACTCGTGGTATTTTGTCGATCCTTCAACGCTCGCTCTCGGTTTGCTGCATGCCTTCATGCTATTCCCTTCAAGGTTTTGTGTATCATATCGAGCAGGTGGTTGTTATCGACGGGCTTCTTGAGAAAGCCACTGTAACCCAATTCCTTCGCTCGCTCGTTGAGCTCTTTTTCGGCGTACCCACTGAGGAGCACGACGCGCACATCTTTACAAATTCGGCGGAGTTCGATAAGCGCCTCATCGCCCCCCATCACGGGCATTGTCTGGTCGAGCAAGACTAAGTCTATCTCGTCTTTGCGCTTACGGAATACGTCGATAGCCTCCCGACCGTCGGCAGCGGTCAATACATCGAAGCCCTTACTTTTCAGGACCAATTCGTTCAGTTTTCGGACCGAGGCTTCATCATCGACGACGAGTATGGTGCCTTCTCCAATCCAGTCTTTTTCGATAGGCGCCTCTACCGAGGTGGTCTCCGCAGACTCATTCAGCGCGGGGAACATGATTTTGAACGTCGTTCCCTTGCCCGGCTCGCTGTTGATGCCGATCCCGCCGGCGTGAGCGCGCATAATCCCGAGCACCGCCGCCAGCCCGAGTCCACGCCCGGTAAACTTTGTTGTGAAGAAGGGATCGAACATCAGGCGTTGCGTCTCTTCGTCCATCCCACATCCAGTATCCGTTACTTTCAGATACACATAGCGACCATCGAGCAACTTCTCCTTGAAGCCTCCACCTGACACCTGTTCGTCCTCGCCATAGAGGACACCCGTCTCAATTGATATCGACCCACTCTCGTCACCTATCGCTTCAGATGCGTTTGTGATGAGATTCATGACTACTTGGCGCACCTGGGAGGGATCGCAATCGATGGCCGGGAGATTCTCATCGAAGGCGTATTTCACAATGGCCTTTTTCGAGTGTGAGACTTCCAGTAGTTGTGCCATTTCCCGGACGAGTGATGTTAAGTCAAGTTTTTCGATGACCAAGTTTTGTTTGCCCGAGTAGGCCAGCATTTGGTCCGTCAATTCCGTGGCGCGCCGGGACGCCGTCTGGATCTCCAGAAGATTTTCGCGACTGCTGGCTTCGGGCGGCATCTTAGACACAGCGTAGGCAACGTTGCCCTCGATGACGTGAAGGAGATTGTTAAAGTCGTGTGCGATTCCGCCCGCCATCACTCCGAGGCTCTGAAGTTTCTGCGTCTGCTGCATCCGTTCATCGAGAAGCCTCCGCTCCTCTTCCGCCCGCTTGCGCTCGGTGATATCCTGGCTGGTCCCGTGCAGGCGAATGGCGAGACCTTGTGCGTCCCTGTCGACCCGGGTTCGATCCCGCATCCAGCGTACTGTGGCGTCCGGTCCTACGAGCCTATATTCCATATCAATTGACTCGGTCGACTCCAGGAGCCGCTGAACCTCGGCCTGGGTTCGCCCCTTGTCGTCAGGATGGATTCGAGACAGGTAAAGCTTGTAGGAAGGTTCCACATCTTCACACCACAGCAATCGCCGCATTTCGTATGACCAAGTCACGCGGTTTGTCGTTAGGTCCAAGGAGTAACTGCCCAGACCGGCGGTAGCTTGAGCCCTGTTTAGGTCCGCCTCGCTCTCCCGCACCGCCTCCTCTGCCTTCTCGTGATTCTTTTCGGCCTCAATTCTCTCCCTTACTTCCTTTTGGAGGCGACGATTCCAGAACATGAAGAACACCAGGAAGATTCCCATGACAGCAATCACACCAAGAACGATACGCAGTATATCCATCTTGGTGAAGCCGACATGAATTGGCACCGCCAGCCATTTGCTTTCGATCCTCTCTCGCTCATCAGGGGCAATGGAAGCAAGCCCCTTGTCTAGAATCTGGACCAATTCCGGCCAGTCATTGCGGACAGCAAGCGCTATTGGATCATCTTTTTGAAAGACATGTTGATCAATTGCCAGAGAATGCATTTTGTATGCGTGTATTATCAACGTTCCAGCATTCAACTCGATCACAGCAGCTTCGGCCTTTCCATCGACCACGTTCTGCAGCACATCAAGGGTCGTCTTTCCGGGAAGCAAGGGGATTCCCGTGTACTGCTTCTCCATACGTTCGTGGCTGGCATATCCTTCATTAACCGAAGTCAAGCGCCCCTCAAGATCTGCTAGATCACTGATAGCCGGAGTGTCTGAGCGGCTGACAATAACCCAGTCAATATAACTATATGGCTCGGTATAGATAAGATACTTGTCTCGATCGGACGTTCTTGCCGTTCCCGATAAGGCGTCGACACCTCTTTGGGGAACAGCATCCATGACCTGTGGCCAGTTAAGATCTGGAACCGTCTCCATATTGAGACCGAGACGCTCGTTCAGAATTCGGACATAATCAGAAGAAATACCTTGAAGCTGTCCCTTTTCATCAACGAATTCCATGGGCTGCCTTGCCGGATCTACTCCGAGTCGGATCTCAGGATGCTCCCTAATCCAGGCCTGTTCCGCTGAAGTCAGCTTAACATGTGTTTTTCTAGTCGCCGCTCCTTCCACCCAGCTGTCTATAATTTCTTGAATACGAACATATCCAATGGCCGAAAAACTTTTATCTAGAATACTAACTAATTCAGGCCAGTCGTCCCTGATGCCTGTCGCAAGAGGGTTCTTATGTTCCAGATCAAGAAAAACAATGCTGATTCCTGTAAAACCATGCTGCGATATCAAATAACTTTCACGGTTGCCGCCGACAGCAAAATCTGCTTTCTTCTCGAGAACCATTCTTAAAGCTTCAAGTGTACTCTTGACTGGAATGAGCTTAACGTCTTGCCGATACCGATCCAACACACTTGCGGATTCCGGACGAAAGCGATCGGTCATTCCGATTGAAAAAGATCACCGA
>JAPYPO010000520.1 GCA_029937645.1 Candidatus Hydrogenedentota bacterium | reverse complement strand
GACACGATCTGGGTCGAGGGGGGACACCCGGGCGAGCATGTCGAAAATCTTCAGCGCATGGGAACTGCCATCGCCCAAGGCGATACGGGCATCAGGGGTGGTGACGGCCACGGAGTAGTGGCGGTTGAGAAAGGTCAACGCAAGAGAGGCGGCCAGATCGATGGCGTCTTCAAAATGTCTTTCAAAGTCCTCCGCCCCCTCGACATACCGTGTATCGAGGCCGATGAGAATGTTGTGTGCCGTGCTCGGTTCGAGGTTGCGGACGATCAGGTGGCCGACGCGGGCGCTCACGCGCCAGGAGATCCGGCGAAGATCGTCGCAGGGAACGTAATCCCTGAGGCTGAAGAACTCATCGCTCTCGCCTTCGCTTACGCTGGGCGTTCCTCCGATGCCTTGAAGTTCGTCCAGCGTTCCGATGCGTACGGTTCGGACTTTTGGGTATACAACGACTTCGGCGCTGTCGGAGCGCGTTAGGGTTCGTTCGAAAAGGCCAAGTGGCCACCCGCTCTTGACGACAACCGGGCAAAGTGGATGCACTCCGCGTGTAGGAAATACCGCGGAGAGGCGCGCGTGGGCCGTCTCGCCTGCGGGGAGCGCGGGGATGTAGGCGCCCCCGTCTTCGGCGTTGATCCTTCCCATGACGCGCAGGGATCGGAGAGAAAGGCGTCGCCGCGTGTTCGTTACGAGGATAGAGATGCCGAACGGATCTTCGCGATGAACGGCGCTGGGGGCCTCGCGCCACACCTGAACGCCCCGCAACGACACTAGGGCAAGAACGAATCCGACGACGAGAAAACTGACCAGGGCGGAGGAGATGAGATAGAGAAGGTTTGTGTTCGTGTTCCAGGCGGCCGCTTGAACGAGAATGGCTATGGTCGCGAAGGCCCAGGCGGACGGCCGAATTTTCAGGCGGTATTGTATGCGTGGATCTTTCATGGCGCGTGTTTTCCTGATCCTCGGCGTATCGGCAAGATGGGTATTTAAACAGGGACCGGTATGGCGTTGACGATTTCCTCGACGATCCGGCTTCGTTCAAGGGCGGAGGCCGCGGGGTTTCCTCCGCGTGATTTAATTAGGATGCGGTGCGACATGACGGGCGCTGCCATTCGCTTGACGTCGCCCGGTGTCACAAAGTCGCGACCCTCGACGACCGCTATCGCTTGGCAGGCTTCGTATAGCGCCAGGGAGCCGCGCGGGCTGGCGCCCAATTGGATGTGATCGTGTTCGCGCGTCGCGCGCGTGATAGCCAGCATGTATTCCGATACGGTGTCGTCCACATGAACAGCCCGAGTGTAGTCCTGGAGTCCAACAATCTCTTCAGAGGTCAGCACTGGCTTTACGCGATCCAGCGCAGCCGATCCTTCGGGCCGACGCATAATGCGCAGCTCCGCCTCTTCGTCGGGGTAGCCAATTTCGACACGAAGGAGAAAGCGGTCGAGCTGCGCCTCGGGCAGCATGTAGGTCCCTTCGTATTCGATAGGGTTTTGGGTTGCCAATACCATGAAGGGCCTAGGCAGGGCTCTGGTCTTGCCATCCGACGTGATGTGGGCCTCGCTCATGGCTTCGAGCAGCGCGCTCTGCGTCTTGGGGGGCGTCCGATTAATTTCATCGGCGAGGACGATGCTCGCGAAAATGGGGCCGGCCCGAAACTCGAAGCTGTTGGTTTTGGGATCGAGAATGGACACACCGATGATATCGGAGGGCAGCATATCGCTGGTGAATTGGATGCGGCTGAACGAGCTGTCGAGCGAGTGGGCGAGCCCCTGCGCCAGGGTCGTCTTGCCGATCCCCGGCACATCTTCTATGAGAATGTGCCCTTGTCCCAGCAGGCCGGCGATACAGAGTTTGATGACTTCTTTCTTGCCGAAGAAGACGCTTTCGATATTCTCGAGCAATGCGGCGACTTGTTGTTGGGCACGATCGTTAGCAGGCCGCTCGGCTGGGAGTGCATCATTTTTCAAATTGCGCGCCTCCTCGTGCGCGGCGCGGATCCCCTATTCCACGCGTTTCGGAATTCTAGTTCTATGTAAACAACGCCGTGGCCCTAACTTATTTCGATGAGGAGTGCCTAGGCCTCGTTCGGGCGGCCCTCGCAACCTTCTTCACCGTTCCGCTCCGTAACCCGGCGAGCCATCCGGGTTACAGCCATCGGTCAAACCAATCGTCTGCCGAGTCCAGGGCATCACGAGTGAACGTATGTCCGTCTTTGTGCGTGAAATTCTGAAGCGCGTCTACTGCGCCCAGGAGCTTGTAGACCTTCTGCGCTTGGCTAATCGCCTTGGCGCAGTTCTTCGTGTTCGAGAGGACTTCGTCGTTGAGCGCGGTCACGATGAATGTGGCGCTCGGCGCGAGGAGGGCGAGGACTTCATCCCAGTCGAAGGGGTATTTGCCTTTGGCCACGGCTGCGGCAAGTTTGGGCAGCGGCACGAACTCGGACGCGCCCGACCAGCGGTCGGGTTGGGCGTCTTCGGCGAAGGGCGTGAAGCCGCAACTCGCGACGCAAGCCTGGACGCGCTCGTCGAAAGCCGCGAGGAGCAGCGCGTTGTATCCGCCAATGTCGTGGCCAATGACGCCAACGCGGGCCGAGTCCACCTCGCGCATTTCTTCGAGCACATCTACGCACCGCATGTGATCGAAGAGCATTTTGCCAAGAACGGACTGGCGTGGGTTGTCTCGGTAAAAGGAGGAGGTGTCGTAGGGTTTGCAGGAGGAGGACACACGCTCGCCAGCGGTGATGCAATCGGGGGCGATGGTGACGTAGCCGCGCTCGGCGTAATGTCGGGCAAAGGCCAAGAGCGCATCGCCTTCCAAGCCGGCCGGCTCGTCTTTACCCTTGTCCGTCATTTGGTGGCAACACACGATGGCCGGCTTTTCGTCTCGTGTATCGGGGATGAAGAGCCACGCGGAGATCCGGGTCCAGTCGTCCACAAAATAGTTGATGCGCTGGCGCGAGACGCCGCCGATATCTAAATCCTCAATAATTTTCACTTGAAGATCGATAGCGTTCTTGGGCGGCTTGCCCATCAAGGACGTGACC
>JAPYPO010000519.1 GCA_029937645.1 Candidatus Hydrogenedentota bacterium | reverse complement strand
TTCAATCTCATTGGCTCCGGTCGCCGACGGGTCCATATGGGTAATCTCGGATAAGGGCATCGCCCAGGGGAAGGCCGTCGGGACCCCGGATGACACCGGTCACCATCAAGCCTGGATCCATAACGATGACGCTCGTACCCTCGCGCATGCGGGCGAGAGAGGGTGCGGGTTTCTCGCGGTTCATCATGGAGGCGACGTAGTTGGTGTGCTGCGTGCGAACCCGGACTGACCCCAGGCCGGCGGGCACTAGACAATTCCAGGAGCCGTCTTTTCCCGACACGGCCACACTCGACGAAACCATTCCAGAGGGTACGTCATAGACAAGATCCAGATACACGCCTGCGACGGGATTTCCTTCCGGATCCTGGATGAATCCGGCAAGTCGTTCGCGGGGCTTTGCGGTTCTGAGGATATTCGGATAGCAACCCGGGATACCATCCAGTTTTTGATTGGCGGCGATGTTCTTTGCCGTCTCCTCTGGCACAACGATGGTGGGAATCTCGATCTGGTAAAGGCCGTTTGCAAGCTGGACGGGGTCGGACCATTCACCCGGTGGCTCGTCTCCTGGGGGCCTTACGCGCACGCGGAGGCTGAGGCCATCGCCGGTCGGGATCAACCTGGAATCGTAATAGCCATGGGTGTCGGCGACGATGAGATCGGAACGAAAAAGGTTGCCGTCGGGTGTGGCGATTTCGGTTTCGACTACGGCCTTGAAGACGGCTTGGTTGCCTTGGTCGACGACGCGGCCAACGATATCCGCCAAATCGAGATTCAAAATGACGTTGATGGGCGCGTCGGTGCGATCACCCACAGTAAAGAGCGCGGCCTTCTGGGTGTTTTGACTGTAGGCCATCCAATGGGTCTGCTCCGGTGTACGATCTTTCAACACGAAGGCTCCATCGGCATCCGATTCAGTTCCCCGGTAGATCCCAAAGGGCCAGTTGGTCGCAAATTCAACCGTCGGGCGGGGAAAGCCATCTTCGCTCACCACCGTTCCTTGAACGGTTCGCATCTCGGACGCTTCGGGATCGATTTTCGCGGGGATGGCGGTGCTTGATGTTGCGGGAGGGTTCGTTGCTGTGAGATCGCGAGTCGTTTCGGCTTGTTGGGCATCTTGGATTTGGGCTGCCGAGTCGGGCTCGGTGGGATTGGGGGGAGATGCCTCTTGTTCCTCCGTGCGGGGAAGGACGGCGTATAGGGCGGCGGAGATGAGGAGCAGCGCTGGTATGGCTGCTTTTGATCCTAAGAAACCCGGCCATAGCCATTTCCCCGCGATCCCGAGAGTTCCTCCTGCGGGTATCGCGGCCTTCCATGGCACCTGAGCGAGAGATATGGCGCCCATGATGCCGGACACGCGCTCTTTCGTGGCATCGTACTTTGTATCGACTTGTTCCAGGCGACTTAGGACCTGCTGACCGAGGGCATCTCGCGCGCGCTGCAATCGTTTGGCTGCGGCGGAACGGCTGATATCGAGGAGGGCGGCGATTTCGTTTAAGGTCTTCCCCGCGAAGTAATGAAGAAGAAGGACTTCACCCTGTTTTTCATCCAGGCGAATGATTTCCTGATGGAGGAGTTCACGAATTTCTCTCGCTTCCATATCAGGTGCCGCGTTCGCATCGTTATCGAGAGCCTTCCCCTGACGCGACAGTTCCCTCAAGCGACGCGTCTTGGCATGGCTACAAGTATTGCGCACGATGCCGAGAAGCCATGCACCAAACTTGTCTGGGGAGCGGAGCGTGTGTAGCGACTGGTACGCCTTCAAGAAGGACTCTTGAACGACATCTTCCGCTTCGGTGGCATCGCCAAGACGCCCAACGGCGGCGGCTTTCGCTACCGGAAGGTAGCGCTCAACCAGCGGGCCAAATTCGTCGGTTTGTCCCGCCAAGACGCGGGACACCGCCTTCGCATCGGATAAATAGGTGGTGTTGGACATATTAGGTTTTCCTTTAAGGTTACCTAATAGTGCCCCCAGCATGCGATTTGTTGACATGGGCACGATCCCCGGTCGCGTGACCCGTCCCAGAGTTTCTCTACGAAAAGGCAACGATTGTTTTCGCCATGGCCGGAGAGAACCTCGTGATGATCTGTGGGATGCGGCTCCGGCTGGTTTGAGCCTATGCGTGTCGTGTGACCTATTTGCTCGGTTCAGTGAGTATACCGCTGTAGACGATTTCGACGCGCTTATTCCCTACCACACGATCCCACGAGGTGGAGTAGTGGTTAGATTTATGCTGATGGGAGGTTATGCCTTGTGAGCTTTACTCAAGAAACTAAGCAAAAACGGGGACTTTTGGGCTTTTTTAAAAGTAGACGCAAGCGTAGCGAGGCACGAGCGGAGACGGGTCTGTCCCCGCTTTTGCGGCCTAACTTCCTGTGACTTGCACACTTCCAGGAGGGGCGAAAAGAATAGTCTTCAATTCTAAATCAAACCACTAGGTGGGGGATAATCCCAAAAGTTTTTCGTCCCACGGAAGACATACATGGGACGTATGTCTTTCCCGTCTCCAAAAAGTTTTGGAGATTAAGTCCACCCAGTCCAACTGATTTAGCCCCCAAGGAGCCCTAAAGAGGAAATCCATGAGATTTGGCCGGAGCTTTATCCTAATGGGCGAAACAGATTACAGCGATTTCAATGCGATAGAGAGGATGGGCAAGTGGGCGCGTCTCTTTAGTTCTGGACGCCAGAACTTTTTCGCCTCCCTACGAACAGGATGGCTCCAGTGCAAAGAATTAGCAGACCTATATCACCCACACCAGCGGAGTTAGGTGCGCCGTCCGCCGCCGCGACGCCGTTTGAAGCCACGCGCGATGATTCGGCTAAGGGCGTTGCAGGTTTGAATATCAAAATCGCTCTATGCTGTACGAGAAACGTATGCTATAGTGCCGGGGCCGTGGGCGCAAGCTCCAGATATAGTAGTCCCGGGAAGCGTTCGCGCCTCGGTATATCGAATTGGAATGTCCGTTAAGAAATGTGGCGTGGCGATTCCGCGTGTAAACGGCGGTTTAGAAGTGTAGCAGCAAAAGGGCGGTCGAGAAGTGCA
>JAPYPO010000032.1 GCA_029937645.1 Candidatus Hydrogenedentota bacterium | reverse complement strand
AGGCGATTTCACCTTCGAAGTCAAACTGACCGAAGGTTCCTGCTCCGCGGAGGCCGAAGGTGTGGATCGTCGTAGCGTCTTCGTACTGGTCAACGCCGAAGATGTCTTCGATGGTGTCGCTGATGCCGCCGAGGACGCCGCCGTTTGGCGTGGCAAGGGTGGGTTCAGCCGCGTCACGCACATACAGCCAGTACGCGTCAACGACCCAGTCTTCAAGACCGGTGTAGGTGAAGTAGAGGCCGTACATGTCAAGGTCGCCATCTTCTTCCACGATGCCCTTTTCGGCAAGCTTTGACCAGAGGGCGGTTACGTTCCAGGCATCGGCGGCGTAGTTTGCCGTGATTCCGTCGAAAGACAGTCCGGTGAAACCAGCGGCCGTGTCATTGTTTCCGACAAGCCACTCGCTACCGAGTATGACTTCTTGGCGACCAATTTTGATCGTCAGGGGGTAGCCCCAGGCTTCACGCATTTCGATGTAGGCCTGATACACGTCAACGTCGTTGGCGACCGCCGACTGTGCAGCGTTGGCAGAAAAGATATAGGAATCACGGAAGTTCGTGCCCCAAATCTCATAACTGTCCAACTCGATGAAGGCCGACACATCGTCCGTGAAATCCGCGGAGACGCTGACCGTGGTGCGCTGTTCTACGAACGCAGCGCTGTGGCCGGTGTCGTCAAACTGAAAAGCGCCAGCAAAGGGGTTGAAAACACGGGGGCGGGGTTGGGGAACGGCTTCCGGCGAATAGTAATTGCCGCGAATCCGAAGCGAACCGCCCACTTCGACATTTTGTAGCTCGGCATAAGCCGGAACCGCAATCGCCACGATGCACGCGGCGAGTACTGCATTTAAAGTCAAACGCATGATGCGTTATCTCCTTTTATATAATCTTCGATTCATTAGGGCCGGGTGGGCCGTTGTGTCTGTCCACCCGGTGGCACATGTCTATGGGGTCAACATCTTCGTTGAATGATCTGCGGAGCAGCGCGTTCCTAAGCTTTTTCATCCCTCCTTTCGGCTCCAAACTATAGATCACTTCTGATGGACTAGTAGTCGATTGGGAAACTTCTCGTTTGATTCGGTGGTATTGAATACGCCCATCCCCGAGGTCCCCAAACTTTATTAACAAGGCTCATTATACGCAGAACGCCACACACTGTCAAGTGTTTACAGTATAAAAATCTATCTATTTGTTTCTAGCCGACCTTCCTCGCTCAACCTTTTGGCCGCACGGGGTGATCGGTCGAAATAACTTCACGTCTTCGTTACTGGGGAAATGCCTCGGGAATGGTATCTTGATAACCCTCTCCCTCAAGCGCCTCCATAAATTTGACCAGCGCATTTATATCTTCTTCGCTTAAGTCAAGTTTATCTGACTTTTCAAAATCGACTTTATCATCAAGGTACGGGTTTGGAGTTCCGCCAATGTTGTAATGCTCTACGACCTCCTTGAGGGTCGCAAAAGATCCGTCATGCATAAAGGGCGCGTGTTTAGAGATATCCCGCAACGAAGGCGTTTTGAACGCGCCACGATCTTTCTCTTCCTTCGTCACGGCGTAACGCCCTTCATCGTTGAGCGTTTGTGTTTCGGGGTCCCAGCCGACGCCCAAATTGTGAAAGTCGCTATCGGTAAAATTTTGGCCGAGGTGACAGTTATTGCATCGAGCCGTGCCGAAGAATAGATCGTTGCCCAATTTCACTTCGTCGGAAACGATGCTCTCATCGCCACCGGTGTACTGCGCTTCCTGCCATTGGTCCCAGGGTGAGTTTCCGCTCATGCGCGTACGTTCAAAGTCCGCAATGGCCTTCGTGACCCGTTCGATAGTGACTTCCTGCGACCCGAAGGCTTCCTCGAAATATTTGGCGTAGCCTTCGATACCTCCTAACCGTTCGACAACTTCGTCATGGGTCTGAGTACCCATTTCGATCGGATTTATCATGGGGCCGCCGGCTTGATCTTCTAGCGAGGGCGAGCGGCCGTCCCAAAAGAAATGGGGGAACAGAGTCCAAGCCTGATTGGTGAAAGAGGGCGCCTTGCGTCCACCCTTCTGGCCGTCAATGCCCGTGGAAACGGGGGTCGGTTCAGAAAAGGCGTTTTCAGGACGATGACACGTCGCGCACGAAATGGTATTGTCGGCTGAAAGCCGCGTATCGTAGAATAGCCAACGGCCCAGGCGCACGCGTTCGGGTGTGGGCGGATCGGGGAAATCCGTAAGTTTGGCGTATACCTCGTCGATACCGATTCCAAGTGGCGGATCGGGTATGGGTATTAACGGGTTACTTGCTTCCCAAGGCGGGGTATCGCTAGATTCACTGCATCCGGCCAGACTTAATACGAGCATCGATCCAACCAATAGCTGTAACGGTATAAACTTTCTCATTAATACGACACTACTTCCCATTATGAATTCTTGTGGATTGTGGAAGGTATTTACGAGGAACTATCAAGCAAGCTCAGCATCTCATCAACCCGAACAAATTTCTCTCGGGGCTTGCCGGCGGGTTTGCCACGCTCGACTTCAGCGGCGTCGATCCTTTTCCAATCGGCGAAGGATACCACACGCAACCCTCTATCTTTCAATTCGGTTCGAAACGATTCGCTGTCTCTCAATTCGCAGGGTTTTAGTGCGGCTGCGTCGGCCAGGAGGGCTGCTACGGTGGCTTGGCTATCGGGTTTGTTGGTTCCGATGACGCCGGTGGGACCGCGCTTAATCCAGCCGGCCACATAGAGGCCGGGAATGGGTTTATCTCCATCCGTTATGCGGCCGTCCTCGTTTGGAATGACGCCCCAGTCATCGCGGAAGGGCACGCCGGGTATGGGTGCGCCGCGATAGCCTACGCTGCGAAATACGAGGCCGGCTTCGAGATCAAGGGTTTCGCCGGTCCCTCTTGCTTGGAGGCGCTTGGGATCACCTTCGATTCGGTTTTTCTCGATACGAATGCTTTCCACTTTCCCGTTGCCACAAATTTCGACGGGGCTTTTGAGGAATTCAAAGTGGAGGCGCCGCTGGGAATTTGAGGCGGGACGCTGCGAGAACTCTTGGAGGATGGGAAAAATCCGGCGTGCGCTTTGATTATCCGGATCGTCGTATTCGGCCTGGCTAAGCGGATCAAGCTCTAAATCCGAGGGATCGACAATCGGATCGCAGGAATCCAATTTCCCCATTTCCTTGGCCTCTTGCTGCGAAAACTTGGCCTGCACGGGCCCCCGACGCCCAATCATATAGATATCTTCGACCTGGCTTTCGGCCAGGGCGTCCAAGGCATGTTGGGCGATATCGGTATGCTTTAGTTCGTCTACAGTTTTGGCGAGGATTCGGCAGACATCCATTGCGACGTTGCCCTGGCCAATGATCACGGCCGCCTTCACGGAGAGGTCGAATTCGTGGTCACAGTAGTCCGGGTGGCCGTTGTACCAGGCTACAAATTCGGTGGCCGTGTGGCTGCCCGGAAAGTCCTCGCCGGGAATGCCGAGCCTTCGGTCGGTTTCGGCGCCCGATGCGAAGAGAACGGCGTCGTAGTGGCGCTGCAATTCGACGAGGGTTACATCGCGCCCGACGGTGACATTTCCCCAAAAGGCGTAGTTTTCGTGTGCCGCGATTTTTTCGTACACGCGAATGGAATTCTTTATTTTTGCGTGATCCGGCGCAACACCGAGACGAACCAGCCCGTAGGGAGAGGGCAGGCGATCAAACATATCGACGTGTACACATGCGTCCGATTTAAAGAGGGCATCGGCTGCGTAGAATCCGCTCGGTCCACTGCCCACAATCGCAACGCGAAGGGGATTTTCGGAACTACCAAGAGTGCTCATGAAAAATAAAACCTATCGAAGTATTCGCCACGACAAACCGATTGGCGCTAAGGGAAAACGCATGGTAAAGCCACGCGAACGCCAAGTCAAGAAGGCTCAGATTTCTCGCTGGGCGGTGTTTGCCGTCTTGGGGGAAGAATATCGAGGCGGATTTTCGACACGTAGTTGGGGTGCCCTTCCAGTACGGTGATTCGGAACCCGTCAAATTTCAGTTTCTCTCCCTGATGCGGTATGGTTCCGGCTGCGGCGAGGACCCAGCCACCGACAGTTTCCGCGTCTCCTTCTTCGATCGCAAGGCCGATGTGCCCGGCCAGCTCTTCCAAGGGCATGCGCGCATCCACGCGGTAGCTGTGCGGCCCGATTTTCTGAATGAAATCCTCTGGCGGATCGTGTTCATCGTTGATCTCGCCGAAAATTTCCTCCAGCGTGTCTTCCAGGGTGATCAGCCCATCGGTACCGCCGTATTCGTCCGTGACGATGGCCATGTGCTGGTTCGTCTTTTTCAGCTCTTGCAGCAAGGTGCCGACCGGCATGGTGTCGGGGACGTATATGACGTCGCGTACAAAGCGCTTAATGTTTTGGTCGTCGCGCTCCGTGTCGAGCAAAACGTCGCGGGCGATGGCCACGCCGGCGATAGTGTCGATGCTGTCCGTATAGATAGGAATGCGCGTGCGGCCTGATTTTTCGAGGAGCTCGACCAATTCGTCACGGGTTGCGGTATCGGGCAAGGCTTGGATATCGATTCGGGGCACCATAATTTCCTTGGCCTGTTTGTCTTGCAGGTCCATCACCGAATGGATCATGCGCTGCTCATCCCGCTCGATGGTTCCGCGCGCGGCGCTCTCGTCGACCAGGTTACGGAAGTCTTCTTCGCTCGACATGATGTGGCCCGGCTCGGAGCGCGGCGACCGTATCAGTTTTAGGAGCAGCGTCGAGCAGATTTTGGTCGGCCAGACCAGGGGTGCCATGAGGAAATCGAAGAAACGGATCGCCGGAAGGAATGCCAAGGCAAGGCGGGTGGGGTGGCGGCGAAATATCGTCTTGGGCACAATCTCCGAAAAGATGAGGAAAACCGGTGTGGCGATAAGGGTGGCCCACACGGGGCCGACTTGAAGGGTAATGGCCGTGGTGCCAAAGATGAGGGCGATATTCGTACCGATGAGCACGGTCGTCAACATATGCCGTTTATTCTTCAGATGGCGCACAAGATACTCGGCGCGCACATTCTTGTCCTCTTCCGCAAGAAATCGCATCCGAATGGGATCGGCGGAGAGAAAGCCCGTCTCGTATCCAGCGAAGAGGGCGTTGAGCGCGACACCGAGTACGAACGCTCCCAGGGCAAGGGCAACAACAATCATGAGGTGGGCTCCCTTTGAGGCTCGGCTTCTGTCTCGACGCGAAGCGACGATACCCGCTTCCCGTCCACTTTCTCCACAATGAATACCACGCCCCGGTGCTCGACACGGTCGCCGGGTTCCGGCAGCCGGTTCGCCTTATCGATGAAGAACCCCGCGACGGTCTCGTGTTCCTCGTCCTTGAGTTCAACGCCGATCAGTTCGCTCAATTCATCGAGGGGCAATCCGCCATCAACTTGATACACCCCTTGCCGCAACTCGTCGAACATAGTTTCTTCCTCGACGTCCTCGTTCTGGATAGGGCCGACCACTTCCTCGAGCGCGTCTTCAAGCGAAACGAGCCCCTCGGTCCCTCCATATTCATCGACGACGATGGCGAGATGGGTGCGGGTTTTTTGGGCATCTTTCACGAAGCGGTGAATGGTCATGGATTCGGGAACGTAGCGGGGGACGCGCGCCAGCTCACGCGCCGGGCGGTCCAAATCGCCCTGGGTGATGCTGGGCAGAAGATCTTTCATGACGAGAAGGCCTGAGATGTGGTCCAAATCCTCCTCGAAGACGGGCATCCGCGAGAACCCATGCTCGCGAAACAGAATGATCGCCTCGCCGATGGTCGCGTCTTGAGACAGGGCGATGACATCGGGCCGGGGAATGAGGATTTCCTTTACGTGTGCGTCACTGAATTCGAGGATGGCCTGAATCATCTGCCCTTCTTCCTCTTCGATGACGCCCTGGGCCTCGCTGTCGGACAACACACTTCGGAATTCTTCGTCGGTGATGAATGGGGCGGCCTTGATGTCGTTGAAGCGAGTGACACGGAAGAGGAAGTCGGTAAAGTGAAGCAAACCCCAGCGCGCAGGACCTAAGGCGGTGTGAATCAGTTGGAGCGGGAGCACGACGGAGCGCGCGAATATTTCGGCGATGCGCTCGGCGAATATTTTGGGGGTGATCTCGCCGAAAAAAACGAGAATGACTGTGCAGGTACATAGCGAGCCCGCATAGGAGAGCGCAGGCGGCGCATGCAAGCCCACCGAAAACAACCGTTCGACACGGGCGGGGAGCATGACGCTAATCAATACGTTAACGACCATGTTGCCCACGAGTATGGAGGTGAGAAGTCCGCCGGGTTGTTCCATCAGTTTGGCCACGAGGCGGCCGGTGAATCCGCCTTCCGTTTTCAGCGCGCGGAGGCGCAACGCGTGGATGGAAAAGAAGGCCGCCTCGGACGCGGAAAAAAATCCGGACGCGAATAGGAGCGCGAGAATCGCCATCACGACAGGAAACGTGAACGCGCCCGCCGAGTCTGAGTCTGAGTCCGGGTCTAAGCCCGAGTCGGAGTCGGGTTGCGCGAAGGCGGTTGACGGGTTCACGCCAAAAAAAACGCCGCCCGGGTCAAACAGCGCCGCCAACGTCGAGCCGCATAGAACGACAACGAAAAGCAGGGCTAGGCGCACGTAGCAAAAACGGGATAACGATCCAGGGTCATCGTCCAAGACGCACTTGGCCTCCAGCACCTTGCGTTCGGGTTTTGTTGTGGGCGGGGGCCTTTGGGCCAAAGGCCCATGCGGCTTTTTGAGACACACCCAGGTAGAGGGCCTGCTTCTCGATCATCTCCTCGCGTTCCTGCTTGGCCGCGTGATCGTAGCCCAACAAATGGAGCAGGCCGTGGCAGAAGAGCAGCGACACTTCGCCGCGCATGAGCGCCCGATCGCCGCCACAATTGTGTTCAACCGTTTCCAAAGAAATAACAATATCGCCAAGCACGACGGGAGCGCCATGCACGACGGGAAAGTCATGCGCTGCGGAGGTTTTGACTTCGGCGATGGGCTCTTGTTCGAAGGAGAGCACATCTGTAGGCTGCTTCTTGTTTCGATAGCACCCGTTCAATTCCGCCATACGCGGGTCGTCGCAAAAGAGGACGCTGATTTCAACGGGCGCGGTGAGGCCTTCGCCTTCGCCGATTCGCGAAGCCAGGCGGCGCAACACGTCGCGCCGGTACAATCGTTTTCGCGTGGATTCGTTTCGCACGCCGAGCGTGATCTCCACTACTCGCGGCCTCCGGAAATGTGGATGATATTGGCCGCTTTCGAATCGCGCTTTTTCTCGGGGTAGGCCACACGGGTGTGGAGCGTGGTGATGATGCGTTTCGTGAGCACTTCTTCGATGATATCGAGTTCTTTCAACGTTAATTCGCATTCATCGAATTGACGATCTTCGGCGCGGCTCCGAATGAGTTTGCCGATAAATTCTCGCACCCGTTCTTCGTTTGCATTTTTTATCGAACGCACACCCGATTCGACGCCGTCGCAGATCATCAGGATGGCCGTTTCGCGGCTCTGGGGGCGGGGCCCGGGATAGCGATAGTCCTCTTCGCGCACATCGCCATGCTTCTGTTGCTCAAGCGCCAACTGATGGAAGAAACCGATGAGGTTTGTGCCGTGGTGCTCAAGGATTCCATCGATAATGGGCTCGGGCAGATGGAAGTCGCGCGCAAGCTCGACCCCTTCGGTCACATGAGAAGCGATCGCGCGGGCGCTCAAGCGGGGCGACAAGTCGTCGTGGATGTTTTGGCCCGTCTGGTTTTCACTGAAGTATTCGGGGCGACGCAGCTTCCCGATGTCGTGGTAATAGGCGCACACGCGCGCTTTCAACCCGTTGGCGCCGATGGCGTCTGCGGCGGCTTCTGCCAACTGGCCGAGCATGAGGCTGTGGGCGTAGGTTGCGGGGACTTCGATGGCGAGGCGGCTGAGAATCTCATTATTCAAATCGGAATACTCAAGGTATTGAATATCCGTGGTAATCCCAAAGAGCCGTTCGAGCGGCGACAGAAGGCCGGGGACCAAGAACAAGCAGGCGACGCCATTCATGCCCACCATCACGAGTTGATTGAGGGTCAGCCAGGAGGTCAGCGAGTTGGTCGATAGCACGATGGCCAACGTTACGAATAGCCCCACGAAAGTTCCCTTGACCGCCGCGCCGGCCATGTCGCCCCTGCGGCGCACGACGTACAGGCTCGATATCCCGGCGAAGGACATGGCGCAGGATGTGATAAGCAGCTGCCAGCTGTAGCCATATTGAATGGATAAGAGGGCGCCCATGCATACGTTTGCGATCGCGGCGATCCAGGAGTTCGTCAAGATGCATAAGAGAATGGCGCTGGCCATGACCGGCACGATCAATCCGGAGGGCTGAACGTAGAACATGACACGGCCCAAGATGAGCGTGCCGCACATGACCAGTAGCACCACATTGATGGATATGGACGGATCGGTTTCCTTGGTCCGAATCATGGTCATGGAGCGCAGGAGGCCGGCGAGGATGAGCGCGATCAGGAGGGCGTTCGAGGCGATCGGGCTCACGACGTTGCGCGTCGCTTGGGAGCCATCTTCAAGGAGGCCCCATAAGGTCTTCGCGTCCGACCGCGACTGATCGGTCCAGCGGTGGCCTTCTTGAATAATGATTTGGTTGCCGCCGAAGTCTCGATGCACGGGTTCTACTTCGGCTCGACGTTGCTCGCGGTCGCCCTCCGTCACTACGGAGTCGAGATAGAGCGTTCCTGAGATTTCGAGCAACTTGACCATTTCGTATGCCGCGTCTTGGACGCGCTCCCATGCGATAGACTTTTCGGCGTCGCCCGCTTCGAGAGATTTCACCCCATCTTCTATATGTTTCGTGAGTTCGGCGTCGGCACTGCTGGGCACGAGGAGCTCCGACCAATCGTATTCTTCGCTCCTCTTCAGGTCGCCAAGTACATTGTCACGCAACACACGAACCCGCGGAAACGAAGTATTGGAAAGGCCGTTCACACCCTTAGTCAGCACGTACTCCAAGCCGTCCTGCGCCAACTCGCGCAGGGGCTCCATCTGCGCAAAGGGCGATACGCCGTCCGGCGGCTCGATCAGGCCGACCGTCGAACGTGGAGCCGCTTCGACCCCGGGTTCGGCCGGGGCGCTCGCGTCTCCGAAGTCGCGCAGAGGAATACTTTCGTTCTCGGGCTCAAGCCAAACGAGCAGGGTATCCACGTCGGGATATTCGGCATTCTCGATCGCGGGGTCTTCTAGCCACACCTCGACGAAGCCGCGCAACGTCGCCGCAATAATTTCTTCCCGCGCCTGCCCCTCGTGGGATGCGGAAAGGGCCTCGCGCATGTCCTTGTCAATATTGGAACGGAGCGCGATGAGTGTATCGATCCGGCCACGGAGTAAGTTGTCGAGAAGGTTCACATGGCGCACATCGACGCGTAAGGTAGGCAGTACACTCTCGACCGCCTCCTCGCGCCGTTCTCGCGTTGCTTCGAGGTCATCGGACTGAAATGGAATATCCGCCGTAACGGTCTTCGAGGCTACGTCTTCGGCCTCGATGTCGTAGCGGCCCGACTGTACGCCCAACGTGGGCAGTTCGGTGATCGCCGCCACCAGTACCAGGAAGGCGATCGCGATCAGCGTTCTCTGAAACCGCCGCCTCCGGTAGGCCAGCGTGGGGGATCCGTAACGCCCCGCCCGCCCGCTCCCGCCGCTGAGCAGGCTTTTTCTCTTTGTTCGTCCAAACATAAACTTGCTGTCATTACCTCTTCGATTTACTGCTTATTCAGATTTCCGGGATGCGCCCGGGGGCATTTCTAAAATCACGCGTTTCGGCTTGGGCGCCTTGGGAGCGCGATCGTGGGCCTTTTCGTCGGATTCGTATGCCTCAACAATACTTTGCACGAGGGGATGGCGCACCACGTCGCTGCTTTCCAGCGCAACGACGGTGATTCCTTCTGTATGCGCTAAGATGCGCGCGGCTTCCGTCAAGCCCGATTGGGTGCCTTCGGGTAAATCGACCTGGGTGACATCGCCGGTAATAATCGCGCGTGAGCCTTGGCCCAGGCGCGTCAGAAACATCTTCATTTGGGCGGGCGTCGTGTTCTGGGCCTCGTCCAATATCGCGAAACAATGGTCAAGGGTCCGGCCGCGCATGAACGCGAGCGGAGCGACCTCGACTTGATCGCGTTCAAACCATCTCTTGACCCGCTCGGGGTCGACCATCGAGTACAGCGCGTCAAACAAGGGGCGCAGGTAGGGATTGACCTTCTCGCTCATATCGCCGGGGAGAAATCCTAGATTCTCGCCCGCCTCGACTGCGGGGCGCGTCAAGACGATTCGGTTGACCTCCTTTTTCAGCAGCGCACTGACGGCGGCGGCCATGGCGAGGTAGGTCTTGCCCGTGCCCGCCGGCCCTGTGGCCAACACCACTTCGTTTTCGCGAATGGCCTCGAGATAAGCGCGCTGCCCGCTCGTTCGGGGTTTGATAGCGATGTCGCGGTGGAGCACGGTGGGGGTCGTCCCGACGACGCTCCCGATATCCGGGCTCTCCGAGGCGCGGGCTTCGCGAAGGCCATAGGCGACATCGTCGATGGTGGGTGTTTGACCCTCCCGCACGGCGGCGAGCAACTCCTTGAGTAACGTTTCCGCGATGGCCACGTCTTCGGCCTCTCCAAGAATTGCCACTTTGGCTCCGCGATCAATGATTCGGACTGACGCATCCTTCTGCAGCCGTTTGCGTATTTCGCCGTTCCGGCCCAGAAGCTTTACGGCCTCGTCCTGGTTTCGCAGTGTAATTTCGTGTGACGGTGTAATTACGGGTTTCCTTTTTCTGGTTCGAGCGCGTTCATCTCATTGCCGATCCGGCTCGCTGGGTGGCAGTTCGATCTCGTAGACGGTCTCGCCTTCCCGCACGAGCCCCTGCCCCTCGCGAATTGCAGCCTCCAGTTCCAAGCTATCTTCGCCTAGGTCGCCCACGGATCGCTCCAATTGTTCGCGTTCCGCCTCCAACTTAGGCAAACGCTCTTCCAATTTTCGAACCTTGTCTTCGCTTTCCAGGTAATCGCTGTAAACGCTGGGGATATCGCGGCGCTGGGCATACACGCACAACAGGCCCACCACAACCACAAGCGCCAACCAGTACCAGGTTCGCGCGCTCATATTCTATCGCTCTGATGCGTCATGACATAATTATGCCCGGATTTAGGGAGACACCTTCAACGAGGCCATCCCATGAAACTCCGCCTGCGATCCCAACTCCTCTTCAATTCGAAGCAACTGGTTGTACTTTGCGATGCGGTCGCTGCGCGACGCCGAACCGGTCTTGATCTGCCCGGCGTTTGTGGCCACGGCCAAGTCAGCGATGGTGGCGTCTTCCGTTTCGCCGCTACGATGTGAAATCACGACGGTGTAGCCCGCGTTGTGGGCCATACGGATGGCATCGAGGGTCTCCGTTAAGGTTCCAATTTGGTTCACCTTTACGAGAATCGAGTTGGCGCAGCCCTCTTTGATTCCCTTTTTCAGGTATTTCGTGTTGGTCACGAAAAGATCGTCGCCCACCAACTGGACCTTGTCGCCCAAGGTGGCGGTCAATTTCTTCCAACCGGCCCAGTCATTTTCGCCGAGCCCGTCTTCGATGGAAAGAATGGGGTACCGGGCGGCCCAGTCCGACCAGAATTCGATCAGGTCTGCGGTGGATTTGGAAGCCTTTTTTTCCGCGGTCATTTTGTATTTCGTACCCTTGCGGAATTCGCTCGCCGCAGGATCGAGGGCAATCCAAATATCTTTCCCCGCCGTGTAGCCGGCCTTCTTCACGGCCTTCAGGATAACCTCGATGGCCTCTACATTGGAGCCAAGGTCCGGTGCAAAACCGCCTTCATCGCCGACCGCCGTGTTGAGGCCCTTGTCGCGCAGAACTGACTTGAGTGTGTGGAAGACTTCGGTGCCCATACGCAACGCTTCTTTGAAGGTCTTGGCCCCCGTGGGCATGACCATGAATTCTTGAACGTCCACGTTATTGTCGGCGTGGGCTCCGCCGTTAATAATATTCATCATGGGCAACGGCAAAACATGCGCGTTGACCCCACCGATATACCGGTACAGGGGAACGACCAATTCCTCGGCGGCCGCCTTCGCGATGGCAAGCGAAACGCCGAGTATCGCGTTGGCCCCAAGGCGGCCCTTATTCTTGGTGCCGTCCAGGTCACAGAGAAGCGCATCCACGCCGCGTTGATCTAAGGCGTCGACGCCGATAAGTTCGGCAGCGATGATATCATTCACATTGCGCACGGCTTTGGACACGCCTCTGCCCATGTAGCGCTTCGCCGATTTGTCGCGCAACTCGACCGCTTCGTTTTCACCGGTGGACGCGCCGGAGGGCACAGCCGCGCGGCCCATCGCGCCACCATCCAGGTGGACATCCACTTCGACGGTCGGGTTTCCCCTGGAATCGAGCATCTCTCTTGCCAAAACACCTATGATGCGCGTCATACGTACTCCTTCGTTAAAATTCTACCCTAGAAAATCGGGTGGGGGCAATTTCGTTCAAATTCTCGCCCGCCTTCCCGGTACCGATATCAACTCCCAACGCGCCCGCGCCTTCTCTTAACCCCCTAGAAAATCATGGGTTAACCGAGAATATGCCGCCGAAAAAAGAGTGCCCTTTTTTACCCACTGGATCCGAGAAAAATATAAATCGAAGCGGTTTGAGTTTGGGCAACGCGGGGTGTCCAGCCGAGCAGCTACTTCTGTAGGCGTGGGCTCGGTGTCGCACGCTAGAGGAAGACCCGTACGCGGCTGCTGCGCCGGAGGTCGGCGATCCACCTTTTGTATCGCTTCTCCGCTTCCAGGACTCGAAGACGGGGCTCGATGCCGAGACGGACATCGTCGAGCGTTGATACGCCACCCTCTCTCCGCTCGTCCACCGTGATGAGATGGAGGCCAAATTGGGTCTCGACGACCTCGGAGACTTCCCCTACTTCTAAATTGTCGATTACGGAGGCGACTTTGGGGTCGAAATCATCGGGCTTTATCCAGCCCATGGATCCACCGTTTTCGGGAAATAGTTTAGAATGGGCCTGCGCAAGTTCAGCGAAATCCGCGCCCGCATCCAATTCTTCTCGGATATTTTCGAGCTGCGCGGTCGCCCTCGCGTTCTCATCGGCACTGGACGTGGGCAGGAAAATCTGCCGGACGGATACCAGCGCGCCAAAACGGTATTCGTCTTTATGCTCCTCGTAGTAGCTGTTGACTTCCGCATTGGAAATCACGACTTCCGTCCGCAGGGCGTTCATCTTTGCGCGGGCCATGTCTAGCGCGAGCAGGCGCTTCTTCTGTTGTGCGCGGATGTCCGCGATAGTCTGCCCTTCTGCCTCTATCGAATCCATGAACTCTTCGTTGGAAGAAAACTGCGAGCGCATCTCTTCGATACGCTCGTCGATCTGCTCATTGATCCGCTCTTCACCCACCTCGGCGCCTTGCAGCTGTAAGAGCGCTTTGCGGTAGAGAATGTTCATTTCGATATTCTGATCGATCGATTGGCGAATGATGGCTTCTTCGCGTTGGCTGTATTCCTCCTGGGGTAGGCCATCGCGGATGGCCATTTCGCGAAGCTCGTTCAGCGCGGGCTGAATCTCCACACGGATGGAGCTTAGCAGAATGGCCTCGTTGTCAACCGTTGCGACAATCTCATCAACGATCTCCGCCGCAGAGCCCAATGGGACATAACCGGCTGCGCATACGAGCGCGGCGATGGAAAGGAGCTTTATATTCATCGGTGTCTAAGCCTCGTTAAATCGACCAACTCACCCGTGCCCGAGCATAACACAGGTCGTCTCGCCCGGCAACGGATTCCCACTACGGTGAAATAAAAAGAGGGCCCGCCGCGCGTCTCAGCGTGCTTCGGCGGCAGGCCCTCCAAAAGGTTTGACGCCGTTACGAGGCCTCGACCTCTTCGACCTCTAGTTCCTCGGTGAAGTCGCCCAGGCTGGCCCGCAGCTCCACTTGGGTGTCCTGATAGTAGGCTGCGCCCGTTCCCGCCGGGATGAGGTGCCCGATGATGACGTTTTCCTTCAGGCCGCGCAGGCTGTCTCGCTTGCCGGAGAGGGCCGCCTCAGTAAGCACCCGGGTAGTCTGCTGGAAGGATGCCGCCGCGATAAAGCTCTCGGTGCTGAGGGCCGCTTTCGTGATCCCTTGAAGGATGGGTTCGGCCTCCGCCGGGCGGCCGCCCTTGGCGCGCGTGGCTTCGTTCGCGTCTTGGAAACGAATCTTATCCACTTCTTGGTGCGCGAGGAACGGGGTGTCGCCCGGATCGTCCTTGATTTTAACTTTACGCAGCATTTGCCGCACGATGACTTCAATATGTTTGTCGTTCGTGCGCACACCTTGCAGGCGGTACACCTGCTGCACTTCGTCGAGCAAGTACTTGCGCAGCGCGTCTTCGCCCATGACCTCAAGGATATCTTGAGGGATGACCGGGCCATCAGTAATCTGCTGGCCTGCGCTGATGCGGTCGCCCGATTGGACGTTGAGGTGCTTGCCGGGTGGAATCGTGTACTCACGCGATTTTCCGACGGGCGGGAGCACTTTGACTTTGCGCATGCCCTTGGAGGCGCCGCCCAGTTCGACCAAGCCGTCGATATGGCTGATGATTGCGGGGTCTTTGGGCTGACGGGCTTCGAAGAGTTCGCCCACGCGCGGGAGACCGCCCGTGATGTCTTTGGTTTTGCTGAATTTGCGAGGCGTCTTGGCCAGCAAGTCACCCGCGCGCACCTTGGAGGTATCTTTTACCATGACGTGCGTCTGTGCGGGGATGGTCGCGTAGGAGAGCACCTCTTCGTTGGTACTCGTGATCACGACTTGCGGATGGAGATCCTGTTTGTGCTCGGTTACGATCATCTCCTTCAAGCCGGTGTCGGGATTCACATCTACGCGCATGGTCACGCCTTCGACCATGCCTTCGAGGTGAACCGTTCCACTCGACTCGGCGATGATAGAAATATTGTAGGGATCCCATTCGAACAGGACTTGGCCTTTGCGGAGCTTCTTGGCGTCTTCCGCCCGCAGGATGGCGCCCGCCGGTGCGGGGTAGCGTTGAATTTCAACGCCTTCCAAATCCAGCAAGCGTACTTCGCCGCCCCGGTTCACGACGACGACTTCGTCGTCGCGATTCACGGCGGTCCGCACGTTGTTAAATTCGACGATGCCTGACTCGGGCACTTTGATTTCGTTGGCCTCCACTTGACGGCTGGCCGCGCCCCCGATGTGGAAGGTTTGCATGGTCAACTGGGTGCCCGGCTCGCCGATGGATTGCGCCGCGATGATACCCACCGCTTCGCCGCGCTCGACGAGTTTTCCGGTAGCTAAATTGACGCCGTAGCATTTGGCGCATACGCCTCGTTTGGATTGGCAGGTGAGAACGGAGCGAATCTCAAGCATGGGCAAGCCCCGCTCGCCAATCGCTTCGGCCTTTTCTTCGTCGATCAAGACGCCCGCTTCAACCAGGGGTTCGTCCATGCCGGGAATCATGACGTCGTTGAGCGCACAGCGCCCGACCAGCCGCTCTTCGAGGGGCGCGATAATTTCCGACCCATCCATAAGCGCTTCCATCCACACGCCATTGAGGGTTTCGCAGTCGTCCTCCTCGACGATAACATCCTGCGAGACGTCTACGAGGCGCCGGGTTAGGTATCCGGCGTCGGCCGTCTTCAAGGCCGTGTCGGCCAAGCCCTTGCGCGCGCCGTGGGACGAGATGAAGTATTCGACCACGGAAAGGCCTTCGCGGAAGTTGGAGGTAATGGGTGACTCGATGATATCGCCCGACGGCTTGGCCATCAGGCCGCGCATGGCGGCGAGCTGGCGAATCTGGTTCTTCGATCCACGGGCACCGGAGGTGTACATGAGGTGGATGCCCGTGAACCCATCCTCGTTCATCGCGATGCCACGGAGCATTTTGGTGGCCACCTGCTCTGAGGTGGTCGTCCATTGGTCGATGATTTTGTTGTAGCGTTCGCCCTCGGTGATGAGGCCGTTCTGATACATTTCGTCGATTCGTGCCACTTCTTCCTGCGCCGCGCCGATGAGTTCTTCCTTCTCCGGCGGAATCAGCATGTCGCACACCGCGATAGAAATGCCGGAAAGGGTCGCAAATTTAAATCCAACTTTCTTCAAATCGTCAAGCAGCTCGATCGTCTTCGCGTGGCCGTGGTCCTGGAAGGCCTCGGCGATTACGTCGCCGATGCTTCCCTGCGCAAGCTCGAGGTTCACGTTGGCCACGGTGATCTCGGGCGGCAACGATTCGGCGAGAAGCACCCTGCCGACCGTCGTATTGATAATTCCATCGCCATGCTGGAGCTTGATGGCCGCGTGAATATGCACTTCGCCCATATCGTAGGCGAGGCCCACGGCTTGCTCGTTGGCGAAGACTTGGCCCGGGCGAAGTATGATTCCTTCTTCGTCGCACCAATCGGCTTGCCACCCGCCCTTGACGCCTGCGCGCTCTTTTGTCATGTACGCAATGCCCAGAACGATATCTTGGCTGGGCGTTACGATAGGTCGTCCATTGGAGGGCGAAAAAATGTTTGAGGAAGACAGCATCAGGAGACGCGCTTCCAACTGCGCCGCAGGCATCAGCGGCACATGGACCGCCATCTGGTCGCCGTCAAAATCGGCATTGAATGCGCGACACACCAGCGGATGAACGCGGATCGCCTTGCCTTCAATCAGCGTCGGCTCGAAGGCTTGAATGCCCAAGCGATGCAGCGTGGGGGCGCGGTTAAGGAATACCGGATGATCAGTGATGACCTCTTCGAGGATATCCCAGACCTCTTCGCGTCCGGCGGCGATCGCGCGTTTCGCGGCCTTAATGGTGGTCGCGATGCCCCGCTCTTTCAACTCGTGAATAATAAAGGGCTCGAAGAGCTCGAGAGCCATCTTTTTGGGCAAGCCACATTGGTGGAGCTTTAGTTCGGGACCGACCACGATGACGGAACGGCCGGAGTAATCGACGCGCTTGCCGAGGAGGTTTTGGCGGAAGCGCCCCTGCTTGCCTTTGAGCATGTCGCTCAGCGACTTGAGGGGGCGGTTGCCCGCGCCGAGCACCGTGCGGCCATGACGGCCGTTGTCAAAGAGCGCATCGACCGCCTCTTGAAGCATGCGCTTTTCGTTGCGCAGGATGACTTCGGGCGCGCGCAACTCGATGAGCCGTTTGAGGCGGTTGTTCCGGTTGATGACGCGGCGGTAGAGGTCGTTCAGATCGCTTGTCGCATACCGGCCACCTTCGAGCGGGACCAAGGGCCGCAAGTCCGGCGGGATAACCGGGATGACATTGAGCACCATCCAGGTAGGGTTGTTGCCCGATTTGCGGAGCGCTTCTACTACCTTGAGGCGCTTGATCGCTTTTGTCCGGCCCTGGATCGACGTTGTCGTGGCAAACTGTTGGTGCAATTCTTCGCTCAGTTGCTCGACGTCTATTTCTTCGAGCAGAATCTTGATGGCTTCCGCGCCCATCTTCGCCGTGAAGTGGTCGCCAAATTCGCCGCGGGCATCCTGAAATTCATCCTCGGTCAGGGTCTGCATCTTTTCCAGCGTCGTGTCACCGGGATCGAGGACGATGTAGTTCTCGAAATAGATGATGCGCTCGAGGGCGCGAATGGACAAGTCGAGCAAGTTTCCGATGCAGCTGGGCGTGGTCTTGAAGAACCAGATGTGCGTCACAGGAACGCCGAGCTTGATGCTGCCCATGCGTTCCCGGCGCACTTTGCTTTCGGTGATTTCGACGCCGCACCGGTCGCAGGTGATGCCGCGGTGTTTCACCTTTTTGTACTTACCGCAACCGCATTCCCAGTCCTTCACAGGCCCGAAAATTCGTTCGCAGAATAGGCCGTCTTTTTCCGGCTTAAAGGTACGGTAATTGATTGTTTCAGGTTTCTTAACTTCTCCGTA
>JAPYPO010000518.1 GCA_029937645.1 Candidatus Hydrogenedentota bacterium | reverse complement strand
AGCCCCTTTCTTATCCCAATTTCCCGCGAAGCGGGTTCTGACTCGCAATGACAATATAAGTCGGGTCAACTATGAACCAATGCACTAGAGAGACCGGGCGAATTATTCCAGGCCGCTCTGCGTCTTATCATTTACCGTCTCATCGGTGAACAGTACGCGCACGAACGAGCCATCGGCGTTCTTCCATTCGTAGACATCCGAATCCATGTGGTTTACCACGAGGCCCGGGATGAGATCTTCGGTTTCGTGGGAGAGGAGCGTGCCTTCGCCGTGCAACCGCTTACATACGTCCTCGTACTTCGTGTCGTGTTTAAGTTCTTCATAATCCGCGAGGGTAATGTGATGGGGGCGGTGTGTTGTCATGAGTCGTACTCCAGGAAACAATTTGATGTGAGTACCTATTCTACCTCAATCGGGCAGCGAAAGTGGGCAAAAAACCTCGACCGCCGTGACTCATCCGCTTCAGTCATCCGAGAGGCATTTCCATTCCCGGCCCATCCCCGTTAGAATTCCCTCGGAATAATTCCAATCCAACCCGGCGACTTGTCCATGGTTGATCGTACGCACCGCGTTAGGAGGTATCATGCCATTTCCAATAACCCGAATGAGGCGCCTGCGCCGCAATGAGACCTTGCGCCGGATGGTCCGCGAGACGGCGGTCACCGTTGACGACCTCATCATGCCCTATTTCGTCCGGCCTGGGACGGGCATCAAAAAAGAAATTGTGTCCATGCCCGGCAATTTTCAGTGGTCGCCGGACACACTCGCCGAGGAGGCCAAGGAACTTGAAGACCTCGGCGTGCCGTCCCTCATCCTCTTCGGCATACCCGACGAGAAGGATGCCCAGGGATCGCAGGCCTATGCCCCGGATAGCGTCATCTGTCAAACCATCGAGTTGATCAAGGAAACATGCCCGTCGCTCTGCGTGATCACCGACGTCTGCCTGTGCGAATACACCGACCACGGCCACTGCGGAATCATCGGCGAAAATCGTGACGGCAATCCCGACGTGGATAACGATCTCACCCTGGAGGCCCTCATCCGGGAATCCCTCGCCCACGTCAACGCCGGCGCCGACATGGTCGCGCCCTCCGACATGATGGACGGGCGTATCGGCGAAATTCGCATGGCGCTCGACGATGAAGGCTACAGCGATGTACCGATCATGGCCTACAGCGCGAAATTCGCATCGGCGTTCTACGGCCCCTTCCGCGACGCCGCCGAATCGCCGCCCCAATTCGGTGACCGGTCGTCCTATCAGATGGACTCGGCGAACTTGAAAGAAGCCATGCGCGAAATCGAAGAAGACATAGAGGAAGGCGCGGATATTATCATGGTCAAGCCCGCGCTGCCCTACCTCGACGTTATTCGCTGGGCGGCCGACAACGTGGACGTTCCCATCGCGGCCTACAGCGTATCCGGTGAAGTCGCCATGATCAAAGCAGCGGCGGCAAACGGCTGGATCGAAGAAAAACGCGCCGCGATGGAGTCGCTCCTGAGCATCAAACGAGCGGGCGCGAGTCTTATTCTGACCTACTGGGCCAAAGACATGGCGAAGTGGCTCGGCTAAGCAGGATCTACCCGGAGACCGGGGATCTATGAAAAACTAGACCTGCTCCTCGAAATCTCCTACCATATGCTCTTTTCCAGCCCGACCCTTGGGCTTTGTCTACCCGCAGGAGACGTTCATGGCCACGCTTAACGGCAACTTTAGTAATTTGCAGGCAGGATACCTTTTTCCCGAAATCGCGAAACGCACGAGCGAGTTCGCCGCGAAGAACCCGGACGCGAAAATTTTGCGCCTCGGGATTGGCGATACCTCGGAACCGCTGGCCCCTTCCGTCATAGCGAGGTTGCGCAATGCGGTGGATAAAATGTCCAAGGTGGAAACGTATTCGGGGTATAGCGACGACAGTCGAGGCACACCCGAACTGCGCGAAGCCTTAGCCGAACGCTACGCCGCCTACGGCGTCGAATTGGCCACGGACGAAATATTTGTCGGGGATGGGGCGAAGAGCGATTCCGCCAATATCCAATCTCTGTTCGGCGGCGGTAACGTTGTTGCCGTTCAGGACCCCGCGTATCCGGTGTACGTCGATAGCAACGTCATCGCGGGAAAGGCCGGCGCTGGCTCGAACGGACAATACGACGGCTTGGTCTATATGCCCTGCACGGAGGACAACGATTTTTTTCCAACGCTCCCTTCGGAGAAGGTCGATCTCATTTACCTATGCAGTCCGAATAATCCTACCGGCGCGGCCGCGACGCTTCATCAATTGAAGACCTTTGTCGATTACGCTCGGGAAAACCGGGCGGTGATCATCTTTGATTCTGCCTATGCCTCGTTTATTTCCGACCCGCGTCTGCCCCGCTCGATCTACGAGGTGGAAGGCGCGAAGGAATGCGCCATCGAGATCAACAGTTTTTCGAAGGAGGCCGGCTTTACAGGTGTGCGCCTCGGCTGGACAATTGTGCCGCGGGATCTCGTCTGCGAAGACGGCGCGGTCGGGCAGCTAAACGGTATGTGGAGCCGACGGCAGAATACGATGTTTAACGGCGCCTCAATCATCGTGCAGGCGGGGGGCGAGGCGGTGCTCTCCGAGCAGGGGCAGGCGGAATGCAAAGAGACTATCGCGTACTACATGGCGAACGCGCGGTGTATCAAGGATTGTATTGAGGGGCTTGGGATTACCTGTTATGGAGGCGTGAATGCGCCGTACATATGGATGAAGACCCCGAGTGGCGTGACATCCTGGGAGTTTTTCGACAAACTCCTGGGCGAAACGCACGTCGTGGGAACACCGGGCTCGGGATTCGGACCGGGCGGCGAAGGCTACTTCCGCCTCAGCGCTTTCGGACACCGGAAGGATATTGACCGGGCCGTGGAAAGTATCCAGAAGAATTTAAAACTGTAGCTAGTCTCTTCCCACCGGTCATTGCGAGTCAGAATCCGCTTCGTGTGAAATTGGGATAAGAACAGAGGCGAGAAACGGGTGGCACCTTCAAACTTGTTTGGAGGTGTGGACTTACCGGAAACTCACTCAC
>JAPYPO010000517.1 GCA_029937645.1 Candidatus Hydrogenedentota bacterium | reverse complement strand
GCTTTTGTCCTTATCCCAATTTCCCGCGAAGCGGGTTCTGACTCGCAATGACAGGAAAGAAGACATTTGCTCGATATCAGTTCGAGCGATTTGGTTGCGGCTTCGCCGCGTTGGGAGTTAGATGAATCTCACGTTAAGACGCAAAGGCGCAAAGAGGAACTTAGCAAGAGAGCGGCTTTGGGGCTCTTTCAAAAGTAGATGCAAGTAAACAAGGCGCTATACCCCCCTTTTTTTCTCTCGGAGTCATCTTCGTATGTCCGTGCCTCCAAAACGCCCGCCCCAAAAAAAGAAACCGGCGGGCTCCATTGCGGAGCCCGCCGGGATACTATCCGTTCGATGGGGAGTTAGATTCCCGGTTCGAGCTTGATGATCGCTCCGATGCCGCGTTCCGCGTGGCGGAGGGGGCTATTGGAGTTGGTGGTCCAAATGTTGCCATCGTCATCGATTTCGATTTCACGGGAAAAGGTTACCATGGAAGGCATACGGTAATCGGTGAATTTTCCGGTTTTCGGCTCAAGGCGAATCAGCGTGTCACTGCCCGTGCCGGTAATCCAGACGTCACCGTTTCTTTCGTCGACGTTCAATGCGTAAGGGATTCGATTTATCCCGTTGGGCATCTCGAAGATATTCCATTCTTCCGTCTTCGGGTCAAACGCACCGATGACGCCGTGGCCATAGCCCGGCACCCAAACGATACCGTCGGGCCCTACCTGCAGGCGGCGCGGTCCGCGGAACGGAGGTACCCATTCCTTGACATCACCGTCTTCCACGTTGGGATCGATGCGGCCAATGCGGTTGCCGTTCAACTTGCTGTACCAGATCATCCCATCGGGCGCGATATCGATGCCGTAAGGTGTGCGGCCACGCGATTCGCCACGTCCACCACCCACGGCCTGATCGGCTGACGGCAGCTTGTATTCCTTGACGTCATAGGGCGGGTTCGGGCTGAGACGGCACACATTGCGCCCGGCATCCGTAAACCAAATGTAGCCGGTCTTCTGGTCTACACGAAGGGTGTGGGGATAGCCGCCCTTGGGGGCCGGGGCCGGGGCGCCCGACATGATGGTGAACTCTCGGGTTGTTACATCGAATTTCGCCATCATGCCTCCGCCGGCGAGCGTAAGCCACATGTTGCCGTCCGCGGCTCTTTCGATGGAGTGAGGACCCGGGTGGTATTTGCTCATGTCTCTGTGCGGGTCTATCTGCTGGGGCGACGTTCTCGGAAGCGCTCTTGAATCCTGAATGACGTATTCTTCGTTCAGGCCCGTCTCAGGATCGAGAATGTAGATGGCATCATTGGATTGGTCCACGGCGTAGATGAGGCCATCGGCGCCCACTTCGAGATCGTGAACCGTCGAGAGATTCCGGTATCCTACGTCCCATTCTGAAACCCGCATATTCATCACCGATTCCTCGGGAGCCGGTGGCGTATAGGGAGGCCAGTTTGCGACGGCTTCGTCGGAGTAGGCCTCGAGGAGGCGGGTGACGATGGTCTCCTGCAAGTGCTCCTTCAAGCCGCCGAAACCGTCCATGCGGGTAACCATTGTTTGCCAGTCAACCGGTTCCTCCGGCGAGCGGAAGCCGAGCGTCCCAACCTGATGACAGCCCAAGCAGAACATTTTGAAGTTCGCCTTGTCATCGATGCTGTCGAACTTCACGAAGCTCAGCAGGTTATCGGCCGGCCGCTGAAGATTGACATCCCACGCGGGCTCCATGTTCAAGGCGACCGAGGTCGAGTTCGAGCCGCCCGCGGTTATCCCCTCGAGGGTGTTGTCTTCGAGTCCGGCAAAGCGGCCCCGAATGTCATAGGATTTGGAATGCAATCCGTCGAGCGTGAACGTGCCATCCTTTTGCGATAGAACGGTAACACTACTTCTCAGTGCCTTATCGATGGCCGAAACCATCACCCCACGAAGCGGCGTGCCGGAGGCGTCTTTGACGATCCCCGTTACGCTTTCGCCCCACGCGCTAACGCCGCTAAACACGAGCGCCGCCGCGATGCCCAATACGCTGAACCTCTTCATCATTTTTCTACTCCCTTCCTTCGGTTAAGTGTTTCCTATCCATGTGAGGGCGCTATCAGCACGGCTTAAAGAGCACGTCTGACGACTCCCTCGATTCAAAAAGTCGAACTATCTATTTATTCCTAAACAGATTACTTTGCACAATGGTGTGAATGATGGTGCGCACGGGATACCCGCTGGCCTTGGTCTGCTTGACGATTCGCGATAATTCCTCTCGATCCGCAAACTGAACGTTGCCTCCCGTTGCGTAGATCACGAGTTGCGAGATGAAATGATTTGCCACCTCGTCTTCCTTCTTGAGCAAGAGCGCCTTAAATTCACGGATGCCAGAGAAGGGCTCGCCGTCTTCCGTAATGCCGCTTGCATCTACTTCCGGCCCTTGCCGCCTCTTTCTCCAATCGGTTGTCCGGTAGCGCGTTCGAAACCCGCCGATGGGATCGAAACTTTCCAGAGCAAACCCGGGTGGGTCAATGTGGTTGTGGCAGTTTGCGCAGGTTTCGAGGTTGCGGTGTTTGTCCAGTTGTTCGCGGATGGTCGTCGTCCCCCGCGTATCGGGTTCTTCGATGGTGATGTCGGCCGGCGGTGGATTGGGGGGTTGGCCGAGTAGATTCGTTACGACGAAGTTACCCCGTTTAATCGGGGAGGTCACGGTTCCATTCGCCGTGAGTTTCAGAATGCTCGCATGAGTCATGACGCCACCACGGGGGCTTTTCTCAGGCAGGTCCATCTTCCGCATCTGCTGACCTTTGACCCCCGGAATGTCGTAGTGTTCCGCTAACCGGCGATTCAAGAATGTAAAGTCTGAGTCAATGATGTTCTTGACGGGCAGGTCTTGCGCAACCAATTCGGCGAAGAAGAGTTCGGTTTCCCCCACGATCGCCTGATTCAACACATCGTCGTATTCGCGATAGAGCCGTTTGTCGGGCGTCGTCGCGCCGATCTCGTTGAGCCGCAGCCACTGGCCGACAAAATCCTTAACGAAGCGCATTGACTTTTCATCGCGCAACATGCGGTCGACTTG
>JAPYPO010000516.1 GCA_029937645.1 Candidatus Hydrogenedentota bacterium | reverse complement strand
GGGTTAAAGCGTTCGCAGCAGAAATCCGGCGGACTAACCGGGCGGGTTCATCCGAAAACTCTTCTGAGCCAGCCTAGCGGAAGCGGTTAATTTCTCTCACTGGACGCGGACGACTTCTCCGTCCGATCCCGAAAAGCCCTCGGGCCTTTCTCCGGCAATCGCGCCGCCGGTTGTTGCAACAGATGCGGCGGAATCGGGACCTTTGTGTCTGCGGGATTGGTACCCCGGTTGACGCGGTAGTCCTTCGTCCGCTTGTTTCGATCCCTTAGTCTGTTTTTCGTCGGCAGTCGCGTAATGGCTTGATCAATCACCTCTTGATTGAGCTGTTGACGAATCTTCAACTGTTCCTCTGTCAATCCTTCAGAACTCGCGCCCGTGCCGCTCCACGTTTGACTCTTCAACTGCGCCCGCGTCTCGGTGAGGATTTGCTTTTCCTCATCCGTCAGCTCGACTCCTTTGGGCAAGGTGTAGCCGCCGTTGGCTGGTGCGGCTTCGCCACCGCGATCAAGGCTCCGGCCCTGTCCGTCTGCGGGAAGGGTGGGCACCGCAGTGCGCGCCAGCTCAGCCTGCATTAGCTGCCGCAACAGGTCCGCACGGGGCGGGGCGACCACTTCCTTGGAAGCCGGAGGCGCTGGCGGAGCCGCACCTGACTCCGGCTCCGAACCCGAATCCTCACCATCCGCTTCATCAACTTCTTCTTCGTCTAGGGGTGCCTCTGCGTCAGAGGCGGCAGGCGCGGCAGCGCGTTTGCGTGGCGTGATGGGAGTTCCCCGTCGCAGCGTGCGCATTTCCACACCGTCAACGTAAATGCGAATCGGATCGGTGCCCCGGCCCACGATGGTAGTTCCGGGCGCGTTGCCTTGGGCAAACGCCGGGTCTGTCAAAAAGACGATAGCGCATAATATGCACGCGCCCGCAATATACCCTGAAAGATGAGCGTTCATGGCATTCTCCTCGGTGGGTTCTGACACGCAATAGCATAGCACAAAGTAGACAATCCCTTGACGCAGCCATTTGTGGTAAGTTTGACTCAAATCTGATCTTCTTGCTACCCTTCGCGCTCCTTAGCGTTTCATTTTCTTTCAGGCGGCAGGGCGATATTGACCTCTCCCCGAGGTCGGGTTGATCAACATCGCGCGGTATCTACCGTGTCTCATTCCTATGAGATCCACCCGCCGGGACACCGTAGGCCAGAGGCTCGCGCGGGGCGCTGTGGATTCAACGCGAGCGTGAATCGGGCTACTTACGTGAATCGGACTACTTACCAGGATCACACAATGCCGAAAATTCTTGTACTAGACAATTTGAGCCAAGAAGGCGTCGACGTCTTCGAGAAGGCGCCGGGCTTTTCCGTTGATGTAAAGCCGCCCCAGACGCCGGAAGAATTAGCCGCGATTATCGGGGACTACGATGGACTGGTTGTCCGCAGTGGCACGAAAGTCACGGCGGAATCCATCGCGACAGCCGGGAACCTGAAGGTCATCGGCCGCGCCGGCGTCGGCACAGACAATATCGACAAGGAAGCCGCCACGAACGCGGGCATCGTCGTTATGAACACCCCGGGCGGAAACACGATTTCCACCTGCGAGCACACCTTCGCCCTACTGTTCGCCCTTTGCCGAAACGTTCCGAATGCCCACCAGTCTATGGCGGCGGGCCGTTGGGACCGCAAAAAATACATGGGCGCCGAAGTACGCGGCAAAACACTCGGCATCATCGGCGCGGGTCGTATCGGCGGTGCAGTGGCCAAGCGCGCGCAGGCCTTCGAGATGAAAGTCATCGTATTCGATCCCATCCTCACCCAGCTCAAGGCCGACGCCCTGGGCGTCGAATTGGTCGGGATAGACGAACTCATAGACCGCGCCGATTTTATCACCGTACACGCGCCCAAGACCGATAAGACCAACAATCTCATCGCCGCCGAACAGTTCAAGAAAATGAAGTCCACCTGCCGCATCGTCAATTGCGCGCGGGGCGGCATTGTCAACGAGCAGGATTTAGCCGAGGCCCTTCGGAACAACGTTATTGCCGGGGCCGCGCTCGACGTGTATACCTCAGAGCCCTTCGAGGACAATCCCTTCATCGGCCTGGACAACATTGTCATGACGCCCCATCTCGCGGCATCAACCGACGAGGCGCAGTTGAGTGTCGCGGTGGACGTCGCCGAGCAAATGATCGAGTTCCTGGATACGGGCGCGATCGTCAACGCGGTGAATGTGCCGAGCCTGGACAGCGAAGCCCGCGACGCGATGCAGCCCTACCTTTTCCTGGCGGAAAAGCTGGGGCGTTTTCAGTCCATGTACATGGAGGGCCGGCCGTCCAGTATTCAGATTGAGTACTGCGGCGACTTCGGCGTCACGGACACCTATCCCATCACCGCCGCGCTGATATCAGGTTTTCTCGCCCCAATAGTCGAAACGGTCAATATGATCAGCGCGCCGGCGGTGCTCAAAGAGCATGGGATCTCCAGCACCGAAACACGGTGCCCAGAGGATTCGGACTATGCGTTTCAGTTCAAGATTACCGTGGAAACGGATCAAGAAACGAACGTAGTAGCGGGCACCCTATTCGATAACGATGACCCGCGCATCTGTTCCATAAACAACACCCGCATGGACGCCGTACCACGGGGTTGGGTGGTCGTCCTCAGCAACGACGACAAGCCGCTTGTGCTCGGCCATGTGACGACCATCATCGGCGACGCGGGCGTCAACATCGCGAACATGACCTTGGGCCGCCAGACTGAAGGCGGAATCGCATCAACGCTCATCAATCTGGATGGACCGTTGGACGAGGAAACCTTGACGAAACTTCGCGCATTGCCTCATGTAAACCAAGTGCGCATGCTCGATCTCTAAGAAGCGCGCGCCACTTTATCTAAGGGTGCCGTTCTGCCATTACCGCAACGATTATCAGTCGAATCGTTGTTGACCGAATCTCTTCTGAACGTTAAGGAAGTAGTTCTAATGATCGCCACAAAAAGTGACGGCATAGGAACGGTTCTAACTTTCTTGCCCGACCAGGCTTCCTCCGATAACATCCCCCT
>JAPYPO010000515.1 GCA_029937645.1 Candidatus Hydrogenedentota bacterium | reverse complement strand
TCAATCTCATTGGCTCCGGTCGCCGACGGGTCCATATGGGTAATCTCGGTTGAATGTGTCATTGTTATCCACCGCCCTTACTTTCGCCCCAGCGACCGGGTGGCCTTGCTCGTCCACAACTCTGCCCTGTATGAGTGCGAATACGCCCTTCATCAGGGAGAAATCGACGCCCTCAGTGGTCCTGCCCAGCGCCACTTCAATCGGGACGCCGAAGTCGGCGTCCTTGCCCCTCATGTAGCCTCGCACGAACTCGCGGTATACGGGCATTTTGCCAACAGGCATGCCGGTCACGATATACGAGCCATTCGCATCGGTGGTTCCGCTTGGGTCCATTTCCTGCAACAGCCCAACCTTCACGCCCGCGATTCCCTCCATCGTCGAAGCATCGTAGACCCGACCCGAGATTGCGCCGCCCCTGATCATAACTACTTCGAGCCAATGCGCCTTCGTCTTTTCGTAGATTGCGAACGTGTGGGGTTGTTGCTTTGCCACATGGCTTTCGTGTTCGGCGACGAGGGTGTATGTGCCTGATGTTAGGCCCTCGAATCGAAAGGCTCCATCGTCTCCAGATTTCGCGGGAGGCTCAACGAACTCGCCGTCCGACTCGCGCCTCAACTGGATCGCCACGCCTTTGAGCGGGTCGCCGGATTGACCAAGCAAAGTAACCCCTTCGACTCGCGCGAGCTGAGGGCTATCGTCTGGTACTGAAACATCGAGCGGGGTGGGCGTCGGGATCTCCGAGAGAGCGTCGTCCGAAATGGGTTCGGGAGTCGGCTCTTCCTCTCCTGAGATAAGAATGACTCCAGCCGCGATAGCTACAAAAGCAGCAAAGGCCGCTAATTTTCCTGCCGTGAGCGCCCCGGTCAGCACCGCCCCAGACGTAGCGGCAGCAGCGGCGCCGGACACCCTCGACCACGTTGCGCCAGCCGCGAGAACAGTCGTGAGAATGCGCTTCGCGTTTTCGGATCGGAGCACCGCGAGCGCGTCGTCCTTCTGAAAAGTAGTTAGGAGTTGTTCCCCAAGCGCTTCCCGCGCGCGCTGGAGGCGCTTGCGAACGGCGGGCTCGGAGGCGTCAACGATTCTCGCGATTTCGCGACCGGATGCGCCGGCGAAATAGTGCAGAAGGACTACCTCCCGAGCGTCCGCATCCAGTTTTTCGATATGTTCTCGGATAGCGAGCCGGAGTTCGCGGCGGGCGAAATCGGGCGCCTCGGAGCGAGGCTCCGACTGGAGCGCTGAGTCCTGGCCACGCTGTTTGAGAATCGCCACGGCGGCGTTACGCGCGATGCGGGCGAGCCATCCGGGAAACTTGGCGCGCTCCCGCAGTTGATCGAGGTTTTGAAAGGCTTTGAGAAACGTTTCCTGGGCGATATCATCCACATCCGAAGTACTTCGGACGCGCGCGTAAGCTATCGCCTGAACCATGGGGAGGTAGCGTTCGACGAGAACGCCAAAATGGTCGCGCTGTCCCGCAAGAACTTGCGCGATTACCTTATCGTCTCGGTGGGTGGTGTTTGTGGGCATGGGCGGTATCCTCCAATTCTGCCCTATAGAGGAGCTTGACCAGAGATTTGTGACATCCTAGAGCCCGCGTGTCGTTGAGGTCAAACGAAGTGACTCATTTCGCTATACTGTGGCACCGTAGCGAGAAAACAGTAAGAAGGAGGATAGAACATGACAATATGGAATTCGGTCCACGCTTTCGTGGCGCTTTTAGTTGTACCGCTTACTTCGCTGTACCTGTCCACGGAAGTCGTCGCCCAACCGGAGGTAGACAACGTGACACCCTACGAAATCAAAATCGACTCCTCGGTGCTAACGGACCTCAAGACACGCCTCAGCATGGCGAGATTTCCCGACGAGCTAGAAGGCGTCGGCTGGGATTATGGCACGGAGCTTGGCTATTTGAAGGAGTTGGTCGCCTATTGGCGCGACGACTTCGACTGGCGCGCGCAGGAGGCGATGCTGAACGCCTTTGACCAGTTCACGACGGAGATCGACGGGCTGAATATCCACTTCATACACCAGCGCTCGAAGGAGCCCAATGCGATGCCGTTGATTATCACGCACGGCTGGCCGGGCTCCATTGTCGAATTCACAAAAATCATCGGGCCGCTTACCGATCCCGTCGCGCACGGTGGCAAGGCGGAAGACGCGTTTCATGTCGTATGCCCTTCGATGCCGGGGTATGGGTTTTCAGATAGGCCGACGGAACCCGGTTTCGACGCGCGCAAAATCGCCGCCGTCAATGCGAAGCTGATGGCGAGGCTTGGCTATGATCGTTACGGCGCGCAGGGCGGGGACTGGGGTTCGGTCATTACCCAATGGATGGCGCGCGACGACCCGAATCATGTAGCGGGAATCCATATCAATATGGTTACCGCGGGTCGGCCCCGGGGCGTCGAGAATCCGAACGAAGGGGTGCCGGAGGAGGAACTGCGCCGTTTCGAGGAGCGTAGAGATTGGTTCGAGGAAGAAAGAGGGTACAGCGGGATTCAGGGAACGAAGCCGCAGACGCTCGGTTATGGCCTCAACGATTCGCCCGTGGGACTGGCCGCGTGGATCGTAGAAAAATTCCGGACGTGGAGCGATTGCAATGGCGATGTCGAAGCGAGCTTTACGAAGGATGAGATGCTGACGAATATCATGATCTATTGGGCGACGCAGACGATCACCTCTTCGACGCGCCTGTACTACGAGTCGCGGCATGTTTCGCATGAGGATAAGCGGATTGAGACGCCGACGGGCTGCGCGATTTTCCCGAAGGAAATAATGATTCCGCCGCGAAAATGGGCGGAGGCCCGGCTCAACATCGTGCACTGGACAGAGATGCCGCGCGGGGGACATTTTGCGGCAATGGAGGAACCGGAGTTGCTGGTCGAGGACCTGCGGACATTTTTCGGAAAGGTGAGATGAGGCGAACGGCGTGAGTACGTTCTCAGGAGCGCGCGTCTCCATTCCTGTCATTGCGAGTCAGAACCCGCATCGCGGGGAATTGGGATAAGGAACCACCCTCACCTTAATCCTCTCCCTGAGGGAGAGGAAATA